>NZ_JBBNAM010000133.1:0-10413 GCF_037994425.1 Phyllobacterium sp. | reverse complement strand
GCCTCAAGGCCTGTCCGGCGCCCGGTGCCATTGTCCAGTATTCAAATGGCATCGTCGATTTCGTCCACGAAAACTGCATCGGCTGTGGCTATTGCGTGAAGGGATGCCCCTTCAACATACCGCGCATCTCGCCGGTCACTCATGTAGCGTACAAATGCACGCTCTGTTCCGACCGTATCGCTGTCGGCCAGGGGCCAGCGTGCGCGAAGGCCTGCCCGACGCAAGCGATCGTGTTCGGCACCAAGGAGGAAATGAAGCACCATGCCGAGGGGCGCGTAACCGACTTGAAGTCGCGCGGTTTCGCCAATGCTGGGCTCTACGACCCACCGGGTGTCGGTGGCACGCATGTTATGTACGTGCTCCATCATGCCGACATGCCGGAAATCTATGCGGGGCTGCCGAACAATCCGAGGATCAGTCCGCTGGTCGAGGCGTGGAAAGGCGTGACGCGGTATGCCGGATTTGCCGTGCTTGGCGTCGCGGCCATCACCGGTTTCATGCATTATCTGGTCGCCGGACCCAACCGCGTCTCGCAGGAGGATGAGGAGCAGGCAGAAAGGCTCACGGAAGAGGAGCGGCGTTGATGAGCACAGAATACGACGTCGAGAAGGGCGACAGCGTTCATCCTGGCAAGCCCGTCACGGTCGATCGCTACACGGCAGGCGCGCGGGTCAACCACTGGATCACGGCGGTGAGCCTCGTGCTTCTGGCCATATCGGGCCTTGCGCTGTTCCATCCGAAACTCTTCCTCCTGACCGGCCTTTTTGGCGGCGGACCTCTCACCCGTATCATTCACCCGTGGATCGGCGTCGTTCTCTTTTTCAGCTTCCTTGGCCTGTTCCTCCGCTTCTGGAGAGCCAATCTCTGGAAGCGGGAAGATGGCACCTGGCTTGCACGGATTCGCGACGTACTGACAGCCCATGAAGAGCGCCTGCCGGAGGTCGGCAAGTACAATGCCGGGCAGAAATTTGTCTTCTGGTCGATGTCGCTGCTGATCATCGTTTTGATCACGACCGGCATCATCATTTGGGACCAATATTTCTTCACCCTGACGACGATTGAGCAGAAGCGCTGGGCGATGCTCGTCCACTCTATGGCGGCGATCCTGGCAATTAGTGTCTGGATCATTCACGTCTACGCAGCCATCTGGGTGCGTGGTACAATTCGCGCGATGACGCGCGGTTCGGTCACCGGCGGCTGGGCGTGGCGGCACCACCGCAAATGGCTGCGCGAGCTGGTGGCGAAATCGCCAAAGAACAAATCGGGAAGAACGCCCGCCGAATAACGGGGCGTTGCAGCGAGACGGACATCTTGCAATGGGATCGGTCCACGTGGCCCGGCGGGTTCGTGAGGGAGCAGTATGAGTCGCAAAAGCGCGGTCGCGCCGGATCCAACGGCAATCGGAAATGTCTCGTCGCCGCCTTTTGCCCGACTGCCGGATCCGGGTTCGACTTTTTCGGCAAGAGCGGTGCGGCTGCGGCAATTGGCTGAAACGAGCGAGCTCTCACCCTATCTTCAATTCCTTGCAGACCTCGCGCAGGCGCAACACGCTATCCAGGCAGATCTGCCAACGGCCGACGCCCCAGATGGGCCAACGATCGAGCGGGCGCGCGCGTTTGCAATGCCACTTATCGATCGCGCACGTATCGAAGGCGACACCGTGGTGCTTAGTACCCTGTTCGATCGACTGTTTGCGGCCGCCACCCCAATAGAAAAGCCGATTGCGGCCGCCGAGGCTCTGACTCGCGTACGCGCCGCGGACAGCGAACGTCGCGGTGTTATGGCAAGAGACGTTTTCGCCCATGCATTGCCGGCCGATGCAATTGCCGAGCACATTTTTATCTGGGCGGCGCTGCAGGTGCATTTTGCGCGGCTGGCTGCAGCGCTTGACGTCAAGGCGTTGGTGCCGGTCGCCGATGGCATCTGTCCGGCCTGCGGCAGCTTGCCGGTGACATCGATGGTAGTTGGCTGGCCGGGTTCGCACGGCGCGCGATTTTGTTGCTGTTCACTGTGCGGCACGCTCTGGCACTATGTGCGCATCAAATGCGTGCTTTGCGGCTCGACCAAGGGGATCGGCTACCAGGAGATCGACGGGCAGGGCGGCGCGATCAAGGCAGAGACCTGCGACGAATGCCAGGGCTGGTCAAAGATTCTTTATCAGGAGAGGGAGCCGGCCGCCGACCCGATTGCCGATGACGTCGCCAGTCTTGGCCTTGATCTCCTGATGCGACAGGGGCCCTACCGGCGTGGCGGCTTCTCGCCCCTCCTTGCCGGCTTTTGAGGGATCGCGATGGACAGCAACGCCAATCTGCGCGCCATTCCCTCGGTCGACCAGCTGCTGCGGTCCGAAGCGGCCGAGGCGGCATCCGAGCGCTTCGGACGACATGCGGTGACACAGGCACTTCGTGACACCGTGGCCGAGGTGCGGCGCAACGTCCGCAAGGGGTTCATCCTGCCGGCATTGGACACGATCCTGGGCAAAGCCCTCGCCAGACTTGCGGCGCGTGAGCGGTCGACGCTGCGTCCGCTATATAACCTCACCGGAACGGTGCTGCACACCAACCTTGGCCGCGCCCTGATTGCCGAAGAGGCGATCGAGGCGGCCGTTTCTGCGATGCGCGCAGCGGTCGCACTCGAGTTCGATGTTACAAGTGGCAAGCGCGGCGAGCGCGATGATCATCTGCGCGGCCTCATCTGCGAACTGACGGGGGCGGAAGACGCAACCGTCGTCAACAACAATGCCGCGGCAGTCCTCCTTGTGCTGAACAGCCTAGCGGCGGGCCGGGAGGCCATCGTTTCCCGCGGCGAACTCATCGAGATCGGCGGCGCCTTTCGCATGCCGGATATCATGACGCGTGCGGGCACGCATCTCGTCGAGGTCGGCACCACCAACCGCACGCACAAAGCCGACTATGTAAATGCCATTGGTCCGGACACCGGACTGATGCTCAAGGTCCACACGTCTAATTATCGGATCGAGGGCTTCACCAAGGACGTCAATGCACGGGATCTCGCAGACATTGCGCACAAGGCGAGCATCCCTCTCGTCAACGATCTTGGTTCCGGTACCCTGACGGACCTTGGCCATTTCGGCCTTGCCCACGAACCGACCGTCCGCGAGGCCGTTGCCGAGGGGGCGGACATCATCACGTTTTCCGGGGACAAGCTGCTCGGCGGACCTCAGGCGGGTTTCATCGTCGGGCGCAAGACACTTATCGAGACGATCAACCGGAACCCGATGAAACGCGCGTTGCGCGTCGACAAGATCCGCCTTGCCGCCCTGGAAGCCACCCTGCGCCTCTATGGCAACCCGGATCGGTTGCGCGAGCGACTGCCCACTTTGCGGCTGTTGAGCCGGCCTCAAGCGGACATTGATGCGCAGGCGCGGCGCCTGGCGCCGCTGGTTGAAAATGCCCTCGATGGCGCGTTTATGGTTTCAGTCATCGCTTGCGTCAGCCAGATAGGTTCAGGCGCCCTGCCGCTCGCCAGCGTGCCGAGCGCTGGGCTCGCCCTCGCGCCGGTTAAAGGCGGTGGCCGCGCGCTCGACGAGCTTGCGGCGGCTCTAAGGACCCTGCAAGTACCGGTCATTGGTCGCATTGAGCGAGGATCGCTGGTGCTGGATCTTCGCTGCCTCGACGATGAGGCGGGATTTGCCGACAATCTTGTAAGCCTTCAAATTAAGGGAAGGGCGCAATGATCAGTGTCTTTGGCCGGCTCACACGAAAGCGGACGGACGTGCGTCAATCAGACGAAGCAAGGATGGCCGTGGCACTTGAAGCTGCCATGAGAGGTGATTATGCGAGGGCGCTTCCCATATGGGAGGCGCTGGCGCGGCTGGGAAATGCGCGCGCCCGCAACAATATCGGCGCATGTTTTGCCGACGGTCTCGGTGTTGTGAAAGATCCCCGTCTTGCCCTGGACTGGCTGACGCTGTCGGCGGACGCGGGTGATGCGGTCGGGCAACGCAATCTTGCAACGCTGCTTTTCAAGGGCGAGGGGATCGAACCCGATCATGCCAAGGCCGCTATACTCTACCGCAAGGCGGCGGAGCAGGGGGATGCCGAAGCACAGGACATGCTGAGCTTCATGCTGCTTGAGGGCGACGCCATCGCTCGAGATGCCGCCGACGCACGACGGTGGGCGCTCGCTGCTGCACAGAACGGTTCTGCCGCCGCGATGACCAGGCTTGGCATGCTCTATCACAATGCAATCGGCGTTCCGCGCGATCCGGTGGAGGCGGTGCGCTGGTGGCAGCGCGGGGCCAAGTCAGGTGATGCCGACGGGCAGGCGATGCTTGGGGCTGCATACCACCTTGGAAACGGCATTCCCCCCGATCCCGTTGCCGCGTTCACATGGCTGCTACGGGCGCGCGCGGGCAAAAGCAGGCTCGCCGTTCCCTTTTTCGACGTGGTCCGGGCCTCGCTTGACGCCGATCAGACCGCGCACGCTGAACGGCTTGCTGCAGTGCCCCTCTCCGAGACGGAGACTTAACACGTCATGATCATAGGCACGGCGGGGCATATCGATCATGGTAAGACGTCGCTGATCAAGGCGCTGACCAATGTCGATACCGACCGGCTGAAAGAAGAGAAGGCGCGCGGTATTTCAATCGATCTTGGCTTTGCCTACATGCCGGTGGATGGTGCAGGGACACTCGGCTTTGTTGATGTACCGGGGCACGAGAAATTCATTCACACGATGCTCGCTGGCGCGAGCGGTATTGACTTCGTGCTGCTTGTTGTTGCCGCAGATGACGGAATCATGCCGCAAACGCGCGAGCATCTCGCCATCATCGATCTCCTCGGTGTCGAGCGCGGCATCGTTGCTCTGACGAAGGTCGATCTTGTGCCATCCGCAAGGCTCGGCGAGATTGAAGGCAAAATACGCAGCCAACTTGCCGCTACGGCGCTTGGCGACGTACCGATCATTCCCGTTTCAACAGTGACAGGCCAAGGCATCGAGCAGCTCCGCGACGTGATCGTTGCGGTGGCACGCGGCTTTACCCGGCGGCAAAGTAGCGGCCGATTCCGCCTTGCCGTCGACCGTTCCTTCACAATTCAAGGAACGGGCACGGTGGTTACCGGAACCTTGCTTTCTGGCAGTGTTGCCATTGATGATCACGTGACCGTCAGCCCCGCGGGGCTTCTCGCGCGGGTCCGCTCCCTCCATGCCCAGAATCGGCCAAGCGAAAAGGGCCATGCCGGCGATCGCTGTGCGCTCAATCTTGCTGGCGACGGGATATCGAAGTCCGCGGTCAGTCGCGGCGACATGGTCCTTGATCGAACCTTGCATGCGCCGACGGCGAGGATCGACGCGACCTTGCGCGTGCTCGGCTCCGAGCCAAAAGCGATTGCCCACTGGTTTCCGGTGCGGCTCCACCACGCGTCGACCGAAGTCGGCGCCCGCATCGTCCTGCTTGGCGATGCGCCGCTTCTCCCGGGAACGCGGGCAAACGTCCAGCTCGTGCTTGACCAGCCCATCGCCGCGGCAGTGGGCGACCGCTACATCGTTCGCGACACCTCGGCGCGGCGCACGGTGGGTGGCGGCCGTTTTCTGGATTTGCGTGGGCCGGTTCGCAAACGGCGCACACCCGAACGGTGCACGCAGCTTGAGGCGCAGGCGCATGTCGACCCGCAGCGCGCCGCCGAGGCGCTGCTTGCAACGCCGCCCTTCTATCTCGACCTTACAGCCTTCGCCCGCGACAGGGCGCTTGCCGCAACCGATGCAGAGGCTCTTGCACAGGCCATCGGGGCGATGCAGCTTTCCGTCGGCGCTGAACTCGTTGCGATTTCGCTCACGCGCTGGCAACAGTTCCGCCAGGACCTCCTGGACCGACTGGACGCCTTTCATGCCAATCATCCGGACGTTCTGGGCATTGGTGTCGAACGCTTGCGCGCGCAGCTCGAACCGCGACTACCGGGCCCGGCCTTTCGTTCGGCGCTGCAACGGCTTGCGGGGGCAGGGGAGATTGTCATTGATGGGGCATGGGTGCGGCGAACGTCCCATGAAGTGACGATGGCGCCCACTGACGAGCGCCTCTGGGGACTCATTGAGCCCCTGCTTGGCGGTAATGAGCGGTTTCGCCCGCCCCGCGTGCGCGACATTGGCACGCTGATTGCCGTTCCAGAAGCGGACGTGCGCCGCCTCATGAAGCTTGCAAGCCGCATGGGCAAGACGCACGAGATCGCCCACGATCACTTCTTCCTTCGGGAAACGGTGACACGCATGGTCGCCATCATTTCTGAGTTGAGCGCGGCGTCGGACAGGGGCTGGTTTACCGCGGCGTCGTTTCGCGATCAGGTTGAGAACGGTCGCAAGGTTGCCATTCAGATCCTTGATTTCTTCGACCGTCACAGTGTTACTGTGCGGCGCGGGGATCTGCGCCGCCTCAACCGGGACCGGCTCGATCTCTTTGGAAGTTCCGTGCGTGGTGCAGCCGGCGACGGCTTCGTTTCAGGAGGAGATGCGTCCCCGGTGGGGCGTCCGGACTTCAAATCCGGGAGGGGCCGAGAGACGGTCTTTGGTGGGTTCGACTCCCACTCTCTTCCGCCAACCCATGGGCAATCCAGATCGGGACGCTCCTGATGACGTACATCAAAACCTTGGAGGAGAGGGCTGAAAGCGCCAAGGCCGCTGAAACACTTTATCGCCGCGAGGCGGCCTTGCGCATAACGGCGCTCGAACAGGAACGCGCCTTTGCATTTCGGCGGCTCAATTTGATGCGGGCGCTCGCCGAGGCGATGGAAACGCCAGCGGGCGACAGCGAACAATCGAGGCAGGGCGGCGAGGAAATCGCCGTGGCCCGCGCCCTTGGCCTCTTGCAGGTGAAACTTGGCTGGTCGTTGGAGAGCGAAGCCGGCGATGTAACGCTTGCCAATTTCACCCCGGTGGTGATTGCCCTCTACCGGGCGGCAGGCGCAGAACGTGAACGGGAATCCGATCGCGGTGAAGATGTCGGAAAGGTACTTGCCCGGTTCGAGGACTGGTACGCGACGACCTACCATGTTTCGTTCTGGATGCTTTTCGACAATCCCATTCCGGATACGCCCCGCGTCGACTTCTGAGGAACGCCCGTGGCACTCGGACGCCAGGCCCATACCTCCATGGGTCGCTGTGCTACCTCCGACTCTGGCGCGTCAATCGTCTCCAGGATATGTCGCCGAACCGAGATCACCATGCCCTGTGCCGCTCCCTCGCAATCTCTTGCAACCTTTCCGCCAAGGCGACGCGTTTCTGCTTGAACTCGTACGCTACATTCATTCGAGGCTCCGTTTTTACCGGAACCAGGGCAGTGAAGATGCCAAATTAGGTCTGGTGGTTTTTACTACCTAACCATTCGCGAGCCAGTGTCCCGCCTGCGGCGATAGAAACGGTGTGCTGGTGTGGCCGTCCGCATTTTGGTGGTGTCTAACCCTGTTACCTAACGTTGTCCATGGCTGTTGCGCACTTGAGAGTGGTGACGCCGTTTAAGGCGATCTCGGATGGGAATTTGATGTTTTGGCACAGCCCAGACCCTCCATTCGACAATAGAATAAGAGAGCCCGCCATGGCTGGAACAAAAAGTCTCGTAGCAAGCGTATATTTCCCCTACTCACCTCAATGCTGCTGCAAGCGACATCGCCGCCACGATGCACGTAGCCCGACCAAGCTTCCGAGGCGGTACGTAGTTTGGGAACCTTCACAATAAGTGCTGACGCAAATGAATGTGCAACTCCACCACGTAGTGACAGACATCACCGGTGCGACCGGCATGGCCATCATCCGGGCGATTGTCGGGGAGCGCGACCCGGTGGTGCTGGCGACCCATCGCGACCCTCGCTGCCATGCCTCTGCGGAGACGATCCGTCAGGCGCTCATCAAAAAACATGGGATCAAACACCCAGATGACTAATACTGCCGCGGAGAAGGAAGCTGAGCGAAAGGCCAAGAACGCATGGCGCAAGAAGAACCCGCCTTCGCCCGAGCAGAGGGCTATGGAGGCGGACCACCGAGCTCGACGATGGCGTGAGACATACGATACAGGGCGCGACAAAAGGCATGGAATAAAAAACTTCCGAGAGGTTAGGGCAAGATAGAGGAGTCGGAGTCCAACGGCGACACTTGATGTTGCTGGGGTCCTGATGCGGTCAAGGGGAAAATAGGGACATGTCAGAGACACCCCAATCAAGCCACCTAGCCTACCAACGTGGACAAGGCACCGCCGGTCTGTTCGAGCATAGCCTGTCCCAATTTTCGATAAAGACTGAGACAAGGACCAGTCGCACATACCCCTGACAGAGGCAGTGAGCAACAGCGATTTCCGCAAAAACATCATCATCTACGACATAGAGTACGTGTGTCTGATGGATTACTTTTTACCATCTGGATCTCGTTTGGCCGCCAATCGGGATTTGCAATAGTCGGGCTTTCGAAAAGTTCATTCTAATTACATTGACATGCAAATGAAGGACGTAGAGGTTGAGTTAAATTGCCCGGAAGGGGCGTTCGTTGGGGAGCTGGGAATGGCTGACAATATACATCCTGCTGCGATCGAGCATCTACCAGTTTTCATCACTGCACCCGGCCAGACGGATTGGCTGTTCAATGCGATTGTCGTGTTTCTTCTGGCAATGATCCTCATTGTCGGCAATTTTTATTTCCGACTTCATGCTCTGCCGGAGCACATGGCGCATAAGGGCAAAAAGGTGCAAATGGAGATTGTGGCCGTCCTGGCGCTCATTTCCCTGTTTACCCACAACCATATCTTTTGGATCATTGGTTTGTTGCTGGCGATGATTGATCTGCCGGATTTCTCGGGGCCGATGGTGTCGATTGCACAGTCGCTCGAAAAACTGTCTGGACGCGAGAGAACTGGCGAGGATGAGGTAATAGTTTCACTTCCTGAATCGGAGCCTAAATCTGAACCGGAGCCTAAAGCCGCGACTGCAAGGGGGGTGTCTGAGCATGTTTGAATTAATGCTTTGTTCAATGTTGACAATCCTTCCGGACTATCTCTTCCGTCGTTACGTGCAAGACAGGCGTCTCGGGCGGGATATCAACATTTATACGGTGTGGTATGAGCTGCGCTGGGGCATCACCGCATGCCTGTTGCTGACTGTTTCGTTGATCACGCTCATCTTCTACTATCATCCTTCGACCAAAAACGTCACCGCCATATTCCGTACCGTCACGATCCTTCCCGAAGCGACGGGCCGCGTTGCCGAGGTATTTGTCGGCTTAAATACAAAGGTCAAAGCCGGCGACCCGCTGTTTCGGCTCGACAGTTCCGAACAGGAGGCAGCGCGGGAAACGGCACAGCGCCAAATCGATGAAGCGACCGCCGCGACTGCGGTGGCACAAACCGAACTGGCGGGCGCGGACGGTCTTATCCAGCAGGCACAAGGTGCGTACCAGCAGGCTCTGGACGAGTTGGCAACCAGGCAAGAGCTTTTGCGGCGCAAGGCGGACGTCTCGGTTCGCGAGGTGGAGCGTTTGCAAATCACCGCGGATGGGCGGAAAGGCGCGCTCGACGCCGCTGTTGCCAACAAGCGCACCATAGAAACAAAACTCTCATCCCTCCTGCCGGCCCAGAAAGCCAGTGCAGAAGCAGCACTAGCGCAAGCACAGGTCGAGTTGGACAAGACCCTGGTTCGAGCAGGCGTCGCGGGAACCGTCCAGCAGTTCGCGCTGCGGCCTGGCGACGTTGTCAATACGATGATCCGACCCGCAGGTATCCTTATTCCCGAACAGGCCGGCCGCGTCGCTCTGATTGCCGGCTTCGGCCAGATCGAGGCCCAAGTGATGAAAAAGGGGATGATTGCCGAGGCAACATGCGTCGGCAAGCCATTTACGATCATTCCGATGGTCGTGACCGAGGTCCAGGATGTCATTGCAGCGGGACAACTCCGTCCAACGGATCAACTAATCGATGTGCAACAAATGGCGCAAGGCGGGACGCTCACCGTCTTCCTCGAACCGCTCTTTCCGGGGGAGTTGGAGGGGCTGCCGCCGGGCAGCAGCTGCATCGCCAACGCCTACACTAACAACCACGACGCACTCGCCGCAAAGGATATCGGCACGGGGAAATGGTTGTTCCTGCATGTAGTGGACACGGTTTCGATTGTGCATGCCATGATTCTCCGCATGCAGGCGCTGATGTTACCGGTGCAGACGCTTGTATTCGGGGGGCATTAAAACCATTGCAGCGAGAGATCGCTTAACTGCAGTCTCTTCAGGGAAGCCGACGGCAGGGGCAATGACGGAGGTTGGTTGTTACAGGGTGCGATTTTTTTTCCGTCGAGGCCATACGTAGTTCCTAAGACAGGTCGATGCATTGCAGGAACTGTGGAAAAATCAACTATGGCCCGGACCCAATAATTGGCTTTCCCTAAACGCTGGGACGTGATTCATTGCCTCGACGAAAGAGGGGTGAGA
>NZ_JBBNAM010000132.1:0-9703 GCF_037994425.1 Phyllobacterium sp. | reverse complement strand
TTCGCGTACACCGTCATGCACCGTCCAGTCGATCGTCGGTGAGGGGAGGGCAACATAGAATGGTACGTTGTTGTCCTTTGCGGCGAGCGCCTTCAGATAGGTGCCGATCTTGTTGCAGACGTCGCCGCTGGCCGTGGTCCTGTCGGTGCCGACGATTACCATGTCGACCTCGCCATGCTGCATCAGATGGCCGCCGGCATTGTCGACGATGAGTGTATGGGGAATGCCGTGGCCCTTCAGTTCCCACGCCGTTAGCTGGGCGCCCTGGTTGCGGGGGCGTGTCTCATCGACATAGACATGGACAGGAATCCCCTCTTCAGCCGCGAGATAGATCGGAGCCGTCGCCGTGCCGTAGTCAACCGTCGCAAGCCAGCCGGCATTACAGTGAGTGAGAATATTCACGGGCTCGCCGGGCTTCTTGCGAGCGGCGATCTCGCGAATGATTGTGAGGCCGTTCATGCCGATGCGGCGGTTGAGGTCGACATCCTCTTCTGCGATCGTGGCAGCACGCTTGTAGGCGGCTTCAGCGCGCTGACTTTCCGGGAGCTCGAGCAGGAAGCTGCGCATCGTATCCAGTGCCCAGCGCAAGTTGATTGCGGTCGGTCGCGTTTCATGGAGTGTATTCCACACTGCGTCGAGGGAGGTGTTCCTGCTGTCGGCGGCCATGGCAAGCGCGACCCCGTAGGCTGCTGTCACGCCGATCAGTGGTGCTCCGCGCACCCACATGTCCCTGATGGCGACTGCGACGTCATCGACGCTCTTCAGCGTAACCACGCGAAACTCGTGCGGCAGCCACCGCTGGTCGATAATGTCGACCGAAGCGCCGTCGTCATTCAGCCAGATGGTGTGGTAGTGACGCGCTCCAACTTTCAAATGACTGTCTCCTTCTCGAGTCGTTTGGCGAGCGAGTTGATCTCCGCGAGGCTGTGAATATGCCGGCGATTGACGGCGAGATGGCGGCCGAGTTTCAATGCCTTGCGCTCGCAGCGTGCTCGCAGATCCAAATCCGCGATGGTTTCGAAATCGGCATTATGAGCGAGGCCAAGGATGCGACGGTGGATCTCGACGCCGGCAAAGCCGAGCATGTCGGTCCAGATCTCATGCAAGACGTGATCGAGTGCCTGTTCGGCGCCGAGCAGGTCGCCGCGATCTTCGAAGAGCGAGCGCTGATAGAGGATGCCGTTGCGCTCGCTACGCCACAGGTCTGAAAACTCCTCGCAGAAGGTTGCCCAGATAGTTTCGATGACGTTGAGCAGATAGTCCCGCATAGCCTCGCGATTGCCGTTCTGTTCGTGGCCCGCCTGCGAGAAATAGCTCATCCAGAAATTGGCGATCATCATACCGACGTCGAAGGCGATTGGGCCATAGAAGGCGAATTCCGGATCGATGACGCGGGTCTCATCCATCGTCACCATCACGGAGCCGGTATGAAGATCGCCATGCAGCAAGGTCTCGGCCTTGGTGGTGAAAAGGTGCTTCAGCTTTTGTGCCTCGACCTTCAAATCGCGATCCGCCCTCAGTTCAGCGACGATCCCATCGAGCTGTGGTGATGTGTGACGATTGAGCGAGGCTTCGAAATAGGGGTCTGAAAAGACGAGATTCTCCGTGATGTCGCACAGTTCGACATTGTCGGAAAACAGCGCCAGATCCTGCTTTCGCTCGCGGGCGGTCATGGCGAGATCTGAGCCGCGGAAAAGCGTGCGTGCAGCAAATAGACCGAGATCACGGCCGATCCTGGGCAGTCGCTGGCCCTCGATGAGAGCACGCCTCAGAATGATATGCGGTGACAGGAATTCCATGACGATGATCGCCTGATCGACGTCGAAATGGAAAATCTCCGGTACCATTCCGGGATCGCGGTCCGATTGGCGCATCAGCGCATGATACTCAAAGTAAGAGCGCTTGAGCGGCAGCGGCCAACTCTCGCCGACAAGGCGGACATAGGGCAACGCCTGCTTGACAATCACCTTTCCTCGCTCGCCTTCGACGATGAAGACAAGATTAAGGTTGCCGTCTCCGACTTCTTTGACGCGCCAGCTACCCAGGTCCTCGCCCAATTTTTCAATGAGTGCCGCTAGGCCGCCCAGCCGCTGCGGCAACGTTTCGGGGCACAGGGCCACGAACGGCTTCGTATCCGTCATTTCTTCCTCCCCGGACCGTTTTCGCGGTGCCAACTCCCCCGCGCGGCCGACTTCCCTCCTCTTTGGGCAGTCAGCGATCTTGCACTCTGATGACATTTGATATGGGTCGATTTGTCAAATGTCAACGAGCTTGACAAATGATGACGCCCCGGCCTAGCATCACCGTGGGAGGACGGAGATGAACGAAGAACCTGTGTTCCGCGTCGAGGGATTGCGGAAATCTTTTGGTCGTATCCAGGTGCTCGGCGGAGTCGATCTGTCGCTTCGCGCCGGTTCTGTAACCGCCCTTATGGGTGCAAACGGTGCTGGCAAGTCTACGCTCGTGCGGATCGTAAGCGGTGTCTACACGCGTGACGCCGGCCATATTTCGCTGGCGGGGCAGATTTTTTCGCCCTCGTCACCGGCTGAAGCCATCCGTGCCGGCGTCGTTACCGTTCATCAGAATATAAACGATGGGGTGGTAGCTGATCTGGATGTCGCAACAAACCTGACGCTTGACCGGCTGAACGGGCGTTCCGCGCGCTGGTTTTTCAATCCGAGGCGCGTGCGGCGCGAAGCCAAGGCAGTGGCCGATCGCATGGGCCTTTCCCTGGATCTCGGCGTTGGCATCTCAGGGCTATCTCTTGCCGACCGGCAGATGGTGGCCATCGCCCGTGCGATGGCCCACGAGCCAAAGGTACTTATCCTCGATGAACCGACGTCTTCGTTGTCAAGCGCCGAGGCCGAGCGGCTCTTCCAGCTTGTCGATCGCTTGCGCGCACGGGGTGTCGCCATCCTCTATATTTCGCACCGCATGTCGGATATCCGGCGCCTGGCAGACAGTATCGTCAGCCTGCGTGACGGACGTATTACCGGCACCTTCACGGGACCTGACCTCGACTATGAGGGTGCGGTGAATGCGATGCTCGGCAAAGCGATCAGCCATGACGGCATTGCCGTTCGCAACGGCGGGGCGACAGTCCTCGGCGCCGAAGAGCTCATGCTCTCGCCGAGCGCACGTCCTTTTGATTTCGTGCTGCGTGAGGGAGAAGTCGTTGCCGTCACCGGTCTCGTCGGTGTTGGCAAGACCGCGCTTGCCGAGACGCTTTTCGGCGCCAGACAGCCGTTTGCAGGACGCATGTCGCTTGATGGCAGGCGATATCAGCCGCGCACACCTCAAGAGGCCATTGCCGAAGGAGTTTTCCTCGTCGCCAAGGACCGCGCGGACAATGGCATCGTCCCCGATTTCAATATTTACGAGAATATCAGCCTTCCTTTCCTGAAGCGGCTCGCCCGTGTCGGCGGCGTCTCCAGCCGCGGTTCGGAGCGCGGCGAAGCTAAACGGCAGATTTCCGCTCTCGGCATCGTTTGCCGATCGGAACGAGATGAGATGCACACGCTCTCCGGTGGCAATCAGCAAAAGGTGATGGTGGCCCGCTGGCTAAGCCAACCCTGTCGATTGCTGGTTCTCGATGAACCGTTCCAGGGCGTCGATATTGCCGCGCGCCGCGACATTGCCGAGAAGCTTCGAGCATCGGCGCAAGGAAGAGCCACTGTTGTGTTCCTGACGGAGCTCGATGAGGCCTTCGAAATTGCCGACCGTATTCTGGTGATGTCCGAACAGACGCTGGCCGGCGAGCATCTAAACGCCGGTATCGATGTCAGTAAACTCCTGGCCGAGATCGCGGGCCAGCATGAAATGGTGAATTGATGACTGATCACGACACGCCGATCGCTGCAGCGCAGCCGGCAAAAATCGTTCCACCGCAAGCAATGGGCGCCAATATTCGCGAGCTCGCTATCCGCTATGGCTTTCTGCTGCTGCTTGCGGCGATGCTCGTCTACTTCTCTATAGCTACGAGCGGGTTTGCTTCGCCGCAAAGCGCCGTCTTCATCCTGCAGTCGGTATCGATCACAGGCATTCTGGCGCTTGGTGTCACAGCGACCATGGTCGTCGGTGGCTTCGATCTGTCGATTGGTTCGGTCGCAACGACAGCGATGATGGCGTCGTCATACATCATGGTGATCTTGAACGGTGATGCTTTGACGGCGATCGCCGTCTGCCTGCTGATCGGCATAGTGATCGGGTTGGTCAATGGTTTCCTAGTCGTCTACATGCGCGTTCCCGACTTGCTGGCAACGCTCGGAATGATGTTCCTTCTTGTCGGGCTGCAGCGCATTCCGACCGAGGGTCGGTCGATCGCGACCGGGATGAGCCTGCCCGATGGCAGTACCGCAACTGGCAGCTTCAGCCCGGCCTTTTTGGCACTTGGACGTCACAAGTTTGACTTCCTTCTTCCGAATCTGGTGCCAGTTTCGGTCGTCGTGCTGATCGTGCTCGCCATCCTTATCTGGTTTTTTCTGGAGTACACCCGCTTCGGTCGGATGATGTATGCCGTCGGCTCGAACGAGCGTGCTGCGGAACTCGCTGGTGCGCCTGTCAATGCCTACAAGATGTTTGCCTACGTCATCTCAGGCGTCTTCGCTTCGATCGGTGGCATTCTGCTTGCTGCGCGTCTGGGTCGTGGTGACATCGCCTCCGGCAACAATCTTTTGCTCGACGCGGTCGCCGCCGCCCTGATTGGCTTTGCCGTGCTCGGAGTCGCCAAGCCGAATGCCTTTGGGACTGCAGTAGGGGCCCTCTTCGTCGGTGTCCTGCTGCAGGGCCTCACGATGATGAACGCGCCTTACTATACGCAGGACTTCGTCAAGGGCGCGGTGCTCGTCATCGCGCTGGTCTTTACCTTTGCTCTTTCGGAGAGAGGCAAACGATAGGGCTGGGAGGCCCTTCGCGCATACGCATGAACAACAAAGCGTCTACTGTGGAGGAGACAGGAATGAAGATTACGCGTAGAACACTCGGCAAGCTGACAATAGGCCTCATCGGAGCGACAGCCTTCTCGGGCGTTGCCCTTTCGGCCGACATGCCCAAGCCCTTCGACAACCCTGGCCAAGTCAAGATCGCTCTCGTGCGCTATCTGTCGACTGGCGATTTCTTCCAGTCGTACCTGTCTGGCGTTGAGGCGCAGGCCAAGGCCCTGGGTGTCGATCTGCGCGTGCTGGATAGCCGCCAGGATGCGGCGCTGCAGGCTGATATGGTCGATCAGGCAATTGCATTGAAGGTCGATGGCATTATCATCCAGCATGGCCTTACGGAGTCGATGAAGGAAGCCGCCAAGCGTGCTGTTGACGCTGGCATCAAGGTCGTTGCCTTCGATGTCAACGTCGAGAACCCGAAGATCCCGCAGATCGAGCAATCGGACCGCGATCTGGCGCGCCTCGCGCTTGAGCAGGCGGTCAAGGACAATGGCGACGCCTGGAAGGCCGGCTACGTCTACGTTGCTGGCATTGCGCCGCTCGATCGTCGCGACGAAACCTGGAAAGAGTTCAAGACAAAGTACCCGGGCATCAATGAAGCGGCGATGTTCGGAACTATGGATAATCCGATCGCAAACTCCGTCGCCAACCAGGCACGCTCCGTGCTGTCGGCCAATCCTGACGTCCAGGTGATGTTCGCACCCTACGATGAGTTCGCCAAGGGCGTGAAGATCGCGGTGGACGAAGCTGGTCTTTCAACCAGCGTGAAGATCTATTCGGCCGATATTTCGACGTCTGATATCGCCGCTATGCGCGAGCAGGACAGCGCCTGGGCAGCTACAGCCGCTACCAACCCCGCCGTCGTTGGTCAGGTCTCGGTACGCGCGCTTGCCATGCTGCTTGCCGGCGAAGATCCGGGCCACAATGTGATTGTCCCGCCGACGCTGATCACGCAGAAGGACCTGAAGGACGCAGATATCAAGAATATGGAAGAACTTGGCGCCAAGTTGCCGCAGTTCGCTCATGCTGATGTGGCCGTTCCAGCCTGGATGCCGCTGCCGAACAAGAAGTAGTAAGACATCTGAGGAAATGCGAGGCGGCCTTCGGGCTGTCTTACCTGTTGTTAGGGTCAGCAAAAGCCTCGGCGGGCCATTTGCTCTCCTGTTTGAAGCAGAAGAGCAAATCGCGCGTCAACGCAGCGCTGCGGCAATATTGCCGCCGTCGACGGTTGTCACATCGGCCGTTGTCCGGTCGGCCAACGCGTGGTGCAGGAATGCCTGCGCCACGTCATCGGCAGTTACTTCCTGGCCGAGAAGGTTGCCGCCCATGTAATCCTGCACCGACAGACCGCGCGCTGCCGCCCGGTTGGCAATCATCTCATCGTTCAGTAGACCGGAACGAATGCGATCGGCGTTGACGGCGTTGGAGCGGATTCCATCGGCTCCATGCTCCAGCGCATACTGCCGCGACAGAAACAGCGTAGCTGCCTTGGGCAATCCGTACGCACCGAATTTGGAGCCTGGATTGACCGCCTGCTTGCTGGCGTTGAAGAGCAGTGCACCGCCAGTCCTCTGTTCTTTCATGATCCGGACCGCATTTTGCGCAACAAGCTGGTGTGAGAAGAAATTGAGTTCGAAGCTCTTGCGCAGGAGGCTGTCATCGAGCGTCGCGATCGCTCCCTCCCAGGCCGCGCCGGCATTGGAGACGACAATATCGACGCCGCCGAAGGTCGAGATGGCCTTATCGAAGGCGCCGCGAACGGAAGCCGCATCGGTCACGTCGCAGGCGACGCCGATGGACTGGTTACCGATCGCCCTGGCGACGTCGCCGGCTTTGGCCGCATCGAGATCGGCGACCACGACGTGGGCACCCTCGCGCGCGAAAAGCTTTGCAGTCGCCGCGCCGATCGCGCCGGCGCCCCCGGTAACGAGGGCCACCTGACCTGTGAGAGGCTTCGGCTTGGCGCCGGCAAGCTTGGCCTGTTCCAGGGACCAGTATTCGAGATCGAAGAGATCCGGCCGGCTGACCGGCTCGAAGCGGCCGATGGATTCCGCGTCGCGCGCGGCCTCGATCCACATTTCACCGACATCTGCCGCGATCTGTGCATCCCTGAGCGTGCGACCGTGGCCGAACAACCCGACGCCGGGAACCAAAGTCAGCCGCGGCATAGGGTCGATCATGGTGCGCTTCACGTCGTCGCGAGCATCGTTCTCGCGAAAGTACGCGGTGTAGGCGGCGACAAACGCGGCGACGCGCTCATCGATCACCGATCGGAACTCCGCGAGCTTGCCTGCCGCTGGAGGCGGCAGCACAAGCGGGCCGGTCTTTATCCGGATGGAGAGGTCCGGTGTTGAAACGCCGCGCGCCGCCATGTCCTCAACTTCTGCCGCATTGACGAAATCAAGGATCGCCGGGGAGACACGAAATTCGCTTATCATCCGGTCGAACCGGCCTTCGCCGCGGGCGACAGCGACTGCGCCGCGTAACATTGCAGCGATCTCATTGGCCGCCGCTGTCTGTTGCGGTAGGCGTCCAGACGTGAATGGAGTCTTGCCGCGACGACGGACGTAGTCCTCAGCCAACGTCACATAATGGATCATCCGGTCATAGGCTTGTTTTGCCGTGTCGGCGAAGGTGAAGATGCCGTGCTTGTCGAGGATCAGGCCCTCCACGCTCGGATCGCGATCGAAGACCTCGGCAGCGGCCTTGGCCAGCGCGAAGCCAGGCATGATGTAAGGCACGAAGCCCATCTTCTTGCCAAAAACCTCTGAGCTCATCTCCTTGCTTCTTGCCTGGTCGGCAATGGCAAGGATTGCCGTCGAATGGGTGTGATCGACGAATTTATGCGGCAGGAACGCATGCAGGAGCGCCTCGACAGAGGGGTTGGGGGAGGCGGGATCGATAAGATTGGCCCGCTGTAGCGTGACCATGTCCTCGTCCGACAGTTTCTGCAGCTTGCGCGCTTTCAGCAGCGGTGCGATCTTGACGGCGGGCAATCCCTCGGGTTCGATCGTTCCCATATCCCAACCACTGCCCTTGACGCAAAGGACGTCCCAGTCCTCGCCGATCAGATCGCGGACGGCCGTTTTCACGGATGTATTGCCACCGCCATGCAATACCAACCGCGGTTCGCTGCCAAGCAGTCGCGTCGTATAGGTCCGGAGCGCCAGGTCACGGTTGACGCCCCTCCGACCGTAAGCTTCGACCATTGCTTCGGCATCACTGTCGCGCCAAAGATTTTCCATCATGTCCTCCTCCACTCGCGCAAAGCAGGCGCCAAGGCGCCGCCTTGTCTGACATAAGCTGAAATCACTCCGTTTTGGCGGCCACAGTGGCGCTGCCCAAGCGCTCGAGCAGGCGGCGAGCCATGGAGGCGGTGACGATGAGATGTGACGCAAATCCGCCCTTGATGGCGGCTACAAGCGGCTCGAGCTTTTCATCTTCCTGAACCACCATCATCCGCTTCGGAATGGAACGGATCGAATCGAGGTCGGCCGAGATGCAGCGACGGTTGTGGGCGCAATCCATCAATTGCCCGTCTCGATCGATCACCTGGCCGGCGATCACGCCTGCCGCGCCCGCCTCTCCGAGCACTCGCAACTCCTCAGCCGTCAACGCACCGCACTTTACCAAATGGCTATCGGCCTCAATCCCGCCGACTGAATAAAGGGCAAGTGTGCAGTGAGGGATGGTCGCGAGTTGTTCCTGAATCACGGGCTCTTGACGCAACTCCTGCGCCAACCTTTCCGAACTGAGAACGAGCGGTGCATAGAAGTTGATACCCTGGGCGTTCAGCCGCCTTGCTATTTCCGTGGTGCATTGATCCGGTCGGTATGAATAAGGCGCTCCAAGATTGCCGCAGAGCTGGACGACGGTTACCCCCTGCAGGTCCGCAAAAGGCATGACGTCGGCGATGTGATAGACGGTCCGGCCCCAGGCAACGCCAATTCTGTCATCCTTGCCGATCAGTTCCAGGAATACCGCCGCGGCGACGACAGGCATTTCCGCCGTTGGGTCGAGGGCATGCCTGTCTTCTGGAACAATCCACACTGCCTTCAGTCCAGCTGCGTCTTCCAACTGCCGGGCCAACACGTCGTCTGCGAAGAGTTGCGTTGATGTCGCGATGTTGACGATGCCGGTTTCCCTCGCGCGCCGCAGATAGGTCGCAACAGAGGCGCGGGAGATGTCAAGATGCTTTGCTACCTCATCCTGCCGCATGCCGTGTGTGTAGTAGAGCCAGGCGGCCTTGTGAAGGACCTGGTCGGTAGAGCGTATTGGCATGCGGATCGTTCCAGAATGATTGATTTCGACATTATTCATGCGCGCTGACAAAAGTCAAACAGCATGATTGTTGCTTATTTCTTGCGTTCCAGCCGTGTCAACGTTGCCGTGCAACCTTCGTCAGGCATGGGCAAGCGCCACCTAGCAGCCGCAGATTTGCGCCGCAACCGATCCGCGTTGCCGGCAGGCGGAGCCAACGGCCATCCACCTGCACAAGGGTTGGAATGTTACGCCCGGTTCCGGTGGATTTACCGTTGCGTACTTCAGTCGCGACGAATTGAAGGCAAACTCGATACGGGCGGTGATGGGCTGAGGTCAGCTCCCTTGCCGCCGGATATCGGAGGAAGTCTGAATGACAGCGCGTGACGATATTTTCGAGCTTGGCAAACGGGTCAGCCAATCCATCATTGGTCAAAACACAATGGTCGAGCGGCTGATCATCGGTCTCCTTGCAAACGGGCACCTGCTTGTCGAAGGTCTTCCGG
>NZ_JBBNAM010000131.1:0-8391 GCF_037994425.1 Phyllobacterium sp. | reverse complement strand
CCCTTCATGCTCGGAGGTCTCCGGCCACCCGTCACCTCTGATCGATCAAAGCCTCACTGATACCGTCAACCAGGCACACGCCTCAAAGTCCGCGCCCCTCCCGCGCGAGCGGGTTCGTTCTTTGGCCTTAACCGGACACTCGTTTCCAGAGCGACGCATTTTAATGCGCGAGTTCCACGACAACCTCTTCGAGCTTGCCGCCAAATTTGAACGGCGGCCTGTAGTCGTAGGTCACTGGGGTCCCGGTATCACTGCCAACATCCTGATTCTCCGACAGCGAGTATTTGAACGGCGTCGTCTTTTCGATCTTGCCGACGCCGACCTGGTTTCCGTCGACAATCAATTTGACGGTACCGCTTTGACCAGGCTTGTCGCCACCTTCATAGGCGAACTGCATCTTTAGTTCATGCTCGCCGGCACTGACGACACCGTCGCTTTTGACGGAGTAATGTTCTACGTCAAGGTAGTTGTGGGCGGCAGCGAGCTTGCCGTCCTTTAGATAAAACGCCCACCCTCCTGTGTTGCCGCCTTGGGTGAAGATCATGCCGCTGGCATTGTCTTCGATCTGCACCTTGGCGGTGACGGTGAAGGACTTGTTTTTCAGGTCCGGGGCTGATGCTTCGGGAAGACCGGCCAGCGGAACCGGGTAGACGAATTTCGTACGACCTGCGGCGAGATTTGGCTTTCCCGTCAATTCAGAACTGAAACGTTCCGCACCACGCCAATCCAGGGGAAGCGCTTTGTTGGCGGACGCCTGCGCCCACCAGAGCGCCGTAAGTTCTGCCAGCTTCTCTGGGTTTTTGTCAGCCACGTTGTTCGCCTGTGTGAAGTCCTCGTCGAGATTATAGAGTTCCCACTTCGCCGTCAGCGGGTCGAAGTCGCCGCGTTCGGCCTGCCATGGCTCGAAGGCAAGCGAACCAGCCCACCAGCCGTCCTTATAAATGCCGCGATTGGCGAAAAGCTCGAAATACTGCATGGTGTGGAATTCGGGCGCATTTTCAGTCTCGAGAACCTGAAGGAAGCTCCGCCCCTGTATCGGCGTCTGAGCAGTGCCGTTGACGCTCCGAGGCTCCTCAATTCCAGCTGCCGCCAGGATGGTCGGCGCGACGTCGATCAAATGGGAGAACTGACTGCGGATTTCGCCACCGTGCTTGATCTTGGCCGGCCATTTCACAATCATCGGATTGCGGGTGCCACCCAGATGGCTCGCGACCTGCTTGGGTCCATTGGAAGGGTGTATCCATCGCATGAGCCCAACCAGCCGGAAAATGATTGAAATGCATTTCCGTGCCAATCTCGTCGATGCGAGACAACATTTCATCGGTCTTCATCAGATAGGCATTGAAGAAGGCATTCTCATTCAATGTTCCATCGAAGCCACCTTCGGCAGAGGCACCGTTGTCGCCAACGATATAGATGATCATCGTGTTGTCGGCGTCCGGAAGCTTGGCGACATAGTCGAGAACTCGGCCCACCTCATGGTCCACCTGATTTCCGTAGGCTGCAAAGACCTCCATCATTCGCTCATAGAGGCGTTTCTGGTCAGCGCTCAGACTATCCCATGCGGGAAGGCTCTTCGGCCTCTCGGTCAGAACCGCATTTTGTGGAATGATGCCTAGTTTCTTTTGTCGCTCAAACGTTTCCTCGCGGTAGACGTCCCATCCCTTGTCGAACTTGCCTTTGAATTGATCAATGAGCACTTTCGGGGCCTGATGCGGTGCATGCGTCGCCGCCGGGGCATAGTACATGAACCAGGGCTTGTCGGGCCGGACAGCTTCGGTCTTTTCGAGCCAAGTGAGCGCATGATCCGCGAGATCGACGCTCAGATAGTAATCATTGTCCGTCGGGGTGCCGAGAGCGGTCTGGTTCTCATAGAGATAAGGTCGGACCTGATTGGTATCACCAGCCATGAAGCCATAGAAGTAATCAAAGCCCAGCCCGTTCGGCCAATGATCGAACGGACCCATGACGCTGGTTTCGTAAATAGGCGTGTTGTGGTTTTTGCCGACCCACGAGGTGATGTAGCCATTTTCCCGCAGAATCTCGGCGACCGTGGCGGTATCCTTGGGAATGATCCCGGTATAGCCGTCATAGCCTGTTGCGACTTCGGTTATGTTACCGGTCCCCGCGACGTGATGATTGCGTCCAGTCAAAAGCGCTGCGCGTGACGGCGAGCACACAGCAGTCGTGTGAAAGCGATTGAACAGCAGTCCGTCTTTGGCCAGCGCATCCATACAGGGTGAAGGAACACCGCCGCCGGTTACGGAAAACTGGCCGAAACCAACATCATCCAGCAGAACCAGCAAGACGTTCGGCGCACCTTGAGGGGCTTTAATTGGTGCGGGGAACTGGGCGGGGTCGGAATCTTTGTAGGAGGTGCCAACGTTACCCTGAAACTTTTGTTCAGCGTAGGGAATGACGGTTTGCCCTGTTGCGTTAGGTGAACGTTCGTTTGATTGGGCCAAGGCAGTTGTCGCTGCCAGCGTCGTAGCCAGCGCTGCAATAACCACGTAACTGCTCGATCTACGAAGAGTCATGGCACTAAACCTTTCTTCGGCTTTGAGAGTGGGCTCCACGGATTCAGAGATGCATTGGTATGGGTGCGGACATGACGCCCGAACGTCCCAGTAGCGGGTCGGTTCCCTTTTGGAGCCGGGCACAAAAACCTTCATTTGGAAAAGTACGTTACGGTAAATCGAAGCGTAAAAATCCCGTTCCAGGTGCGTAAGGTTGCCTATCGGGGCGAAAATCAGCACGACGCGAGTGGCGAATAGTCAATGCAGGCTATGTCGTGTTTCTGTTGAATGAATTGGCATAAAGGTATGAAAAAAATAATGAAATCGCGGCAAATGGCAGGGGAGGTCGCCGGCTTCCAAAGCCGAACGTCGCTGGTTCGAATCCAGCCGGGATCGCCAGTTTTTCAATAACTTAGCTTGGGTTCGGATTTCCATAAGTTGCGGCCTTGCGGTGGCGAGATTAGAGTGGGCATGAGTTCGCCAGCCGCGATACAAACAAGTGTCCGACCCGAAACGCTGACGATCCCAAGGCTTTCTTTGTCCTGCAGGAGCAGCTGATGTTGTCTGTCTGGTCGAACCGCCCCCGATACCTCCACATGGGTCTCTTTTTTGCGGCCTATGTCATGGGCTGCGGATTCGCCCAAGTGCTCGCAATCGTCCCTGGAATCACTGTTTCCATTTGGCCACCCGCAGGGGTTTTCATCGCGACGCTCATTCTCACTCCGCCGTACAGCTGGCCGTGGTGGATTTTGGCGGGGTGTGCGGGGGAGATGTTCGGACAGTTCGTGTGGTTCCACAGTCCTCTGCCTGCGGGTCTCCTGATCTATGTCGGCAACGCGCTTTGTGCGGTTGTCGGCGCAACACTCGTGAACCGGGCGTGCGGGCGCCCGTGCCGTTTGCAAACCTTGCAGGAAGTTCTCGTGTTCGTCGCACTCGGCGCTGGAGTTGCGCCGCTCGCGAGCGCGACGGTCGGAAGTGCGACGCTTGCGTGGTTTGGCATAGAATCGCAGACATTCACGTCGGTATGGCCGCTGTTCTGGATCGGAGACGCCACCGGAATCCTGCTCGTAGCGCCGATGGTACTGATCGTGATCCAGCATTGGCGCACCAAGACCGAGCTCTCCGCCGCGCAGTGGACTGAAGCCGCCGTGCTGGGCGTGATCTTTCTGGGGGCTGCTGCCCTTGCCTTGGGCGGGCACCTGTCCTCCCCCTACATCATCATGCCGCCCCTTCTTTGGGTCGCGGTGCGCTTTGAGTTCAGGGGCGCTGCCGTCGCCCTGACGCTCCTCGCCCTGATCACGATGGCACTTACAATGTCGGGTGGCAGCCAGTTCGTCGGCGACCCCGAGTCCCAGAGAGAACAGCAGGTCATGCTGCAGCTTTTTCTGGTCATCTCGGCGTTTTCCGCGCTCATCGTGGCCGCAATTTCCCGCCAGCACCAGCAGGCGGTGCTCACATTGCGCCAAAGCCTGGAGGCACTGCGTGACCGAGAGCTGGAGCTCTCGCAACTCGTGAACATGGTTCCGAGTCATGTTTGGCGTCTGACCCCCGACGGCCAGCCGACTTTCTTCAACAAGCGCATGGTCGATTTCCTTGGTCTGAACGTAGTGGACACGGACAAACCGGGCATGCGCCGGCTGGAAGCTGTCCTAGAGACCATTCATCCGGACGACGCCCCAGGGTTCGGCGCCGCGCTGCGCAATTGCCTCGCCACCGGCGAGAGCTTCGCGATGCGATACCGCCTGCGCCGCGCCGACGGCGATTTCCGCTGGATGTCGAGCCGAGCCGAGCCGATGCGTAACGCGGAAGGCACGATCGTGCAGTGGAACATCATCTGTGTGGACATTGGCGACGAGGTTCGGTCACAGGAAAAGTTGCGTCTGGCGCAGGAGAGTCTTGCGCGCGCCAGCCAGGCCGCCAGCCTCGCCGAGCTTTCTGCGTCTATCGCACATGAGGTGAATCAGCCTCTGGCGGCGATAGTGGCCAATTCAAACGCGTGCTATCGCTGGCTCTCCGCCGAGCCTGTCAACGTTGGACGCGCAAAAATTACGACTGAGCGCATCATCCGGGATGCGAATTCGGCTGCGGCTGTCGTCAGCCGCATCCGAGCGCTATTCAAACCTTCGGTGGAGCAGAGGCACGGCATGGTTCTCTCCAGCGCCATTACGGAAGCGTGCAATCTCCTGGCTGATGAGGCGGCGCGGCGGCGCGTTCGCATGGATATAAACGTGGAAAGCAACCTTCCAGCTGTCTCGGCCGACCGGGTCCAAATTCAGCAGGTTCTGGTCAACCTCATCCGCAATGGCATGGAGGCGATGGATTCTGTTGCAGGCGACAGTGTTCTTGGGGTGCGCATTCGTCGCGTCGGGGATGAAATCCGAACTGAAATCAGCGATGGCGGCGGCGGCGTTGAGTTTCCTGATCGAATATTCGAGCCGTTCTTTACGACGAAAGAGCAGGGGATGGGCATGGGGCTCGCGATCTGCCGCTCGATCGTCGAGTCGCATGGCGGACGTTTATGGGCGGAGAACAACGAACCGGATGGGGCGACCTTCATCTGCACCTTGCCTATTGCAACGAACGCGGTGCCTTGACGACGAATGACACGTTGTTGTCATCGTCGACGATGATGGACGTATTAGGGGAGCGGGACTATCGATCATTCCTATAGTGTTCTTTGGAGGCCGAACACGCTGAGCGGAAAATAAACCGCAAAGCTCGTGTCTGATATGGAACCATCGCCTGAATTGTCTGTTACCCGACATTGGAGTGGTGCCTATGTCAAGGGACACGAGCGAGGCCAAGGCCACAGCAATTCGCAAAATGCTCGCTGATCCAGCTTTCCGTCGAGCAGTGTCAACCAACGCACCGTTCCGGTCGAATTTGGATTTCGCAGGGATATTGCAACGGTTGGAAATCGCCGAGGCCGAGTATCACCTGCGCAATAGTCTGGAGCGGGCTATCGACTCATCTGGTGTGGCAGCCGGTGATAATCCGCGACACGACGCTAGCTGACCCGCATCCGAGCTCTCCAGCTCTGGCGGAACCCATCGCGCCACAGGCTGAACTATCCCACCTTGTGATAGACCAGATCGAAATCATGGGCCCAATGCGTGCCGTCTTGCGAGCGTTGCCATGATCCGTTGATAGTTGTTCCATCGGTGTCAAAAGTTCCGACATAGCGCTGAAAGAAACCGGGAGAATCGCGCCAAAGCTTCCAGACACCGGCACTGACCATCATATTGACGACGCGATGCACATGCCGCGTATCGGTATAGAGCATCGTGAACAGACCGGTCGCATCGTCAAGACCTATGATCGATGTGATGGGGAACGGAGAGTTTTCGACCCATTCGCGCGGAAGATCGGGCGCCATCTCCGCATCCGCCCGTTGGATAACGAACTGCTTATTCCCCAGCCACTCGAAACGCGTATGGCCGTTTGCCATGGGTCTACCGCCGATGGCGGCTTCTGTCCTCCATTCGCCGATGAAGGGGATCAGCCGCTCGAGCAAAACATCCGACATCTTTCTCCCCTTTGCGCCCTTCCGTTCGGGCGAGCTTGCACCTATCGCAACATCACCGCGCTATCGGTGCTTCTATTGATGCGAGCGTCCGGACCCTCCCATATAGGCGTCGCCGCGGCGCGGTAGATAGACCTTCTGCTGCCGATACCCGTCATTTGAAGGCGGCCGGGTGTCCGGTGGCGGATTGACGTTCGGCCGGTTATTATCGCTGTTATTTACGTACCGGTTATTATCGCTGTTGTTTACGTACCGGTGGTTGTTGCGATTGCCATCGTAGCGATACCGATCATAGCGATAGCGGTCATAGCGGTAGCGATCATAGCGATAGCGGTCATAGCGGTAAGGATCATAGCCCGGCCCATCATAGAAGCCGCTATAGACAGTCGTGCCATAGTAACCGCCATATCCGCCGTAGCCGCCATAATAGGGCCCAGTTGTTTCGACGCAGCCCGAAAGTACAACCGCAGATAGGCAAGCTGCTGCGGCCAGCGTCAAATGTCTGATGGACATTGAAGTCGTCCTCCTATTCGGACCGTAATTCTACCACCGTTCAACCATTGCATACTGGAAAAAGTTCCAGCGCGAAGGCGTTAACGGTTGTGGTCCAGCCAACGACCGCGTGGTCTGGACTGTCTGCTTGATGAAATAGGTCATTCTTGCTGAACTCAGCCTGAATGCCTCCGTTCAACAGTCCCAATAGGCCGGAGAGCCAAAGGCCTTGCGCAGATGATCGGCGAGGGCTCTTAACTTGGCAGACGGCATTCGGCCTTCCGGATGGGCGATGTAAATGAACTCCGCCGCCACATTGGCGCCAATGTCGATGACCCGCAATTGTCCGGCCTTGATAGCTTCGCCGGCGACGAAACTCGGCAACAGCGCGATGCCGATCCCGGCAATGCCGGCATCGCGCATTGTGTCGCCATTGTTGACCCTCAGCCCGACCGGGGCCCGGATCGTGGCGGCGCCGCCGTTGGTGGGAAAACTCCAATCGGCCGCGCCACGGTTTGCATAGAAAATACCCTTGTGACGGTAGAGTGCTTCAATTGTATCTGGTGTTCCATGCTTCTCAAGATAGGCCGGGGAAGCGACAAGAACGCGTTGACTGCTCGCAAGACGCCATGTCATCAGTCGGGAATCGGCAATCGGACCGTGGCGGATGACGGCATCGTAGCTGTTTGAGGCCACGTCGATACGGCGGTCATCGAGATCGAGGAAGAGTTCGATGTCCGGATGCGCCAAGAGAAAGGGGAAAAGAGCAGGGCCGAGATGCATGCGTCCGAACGTTACGGGCGCCGAAATGCGAAGTGGGCCGCACAGCATGCCTCTGCGCTCGGCCATGTCGGCTGCCGCCTCCTCCACGTCACGGGTAATGCGTGCCGCCCGCTCAAGGAAGGCCGCGCCATCCTCTGTCAGCGAAAGCCTGCGTGTTGTACGATGCAGCAATACGGCGCCGATCTGGCGCTCAAGTTCCGCAAGTCTTTCACTGACGATGGATTTTGACAGGCGCAGCCGGCGGGCAGCTTCGGTTATTGAGCCTGCTTCGGCCACGGCGACAAAGGTTGAAATGCCCTCGAGCTTCATCATTGTTCGAAGATTCCGAATATGAGTTCCTGAGTAATCAAACTAATCCGAACGCTCAGTCAGCACCATACTTACCGCAACTTGGTCAAATCAACAGAAGGAACTCACAATGTCCCGTTTACAAGGTAAGACCGCTCTCATCACTGGGGGCACCAGTGGCATCGGTCTTGAGACCGCACGCCAGTTCGTCGCCGAGGGAGCCCGTGTCGCCATAACCGGCACCAATCCCGAGACCATCGAGCGCGCCCGCAACGAGCTTGGCGATGACGTGCTCGTTATCCGGTCCAATGCCGGTAATCTGGGCGACCAGAAGACTGTGGCAGAGGCCATTGGCGAGGGCTTCGGCAAACTGGACATTCTTTTCGTCAATGCCGGAGTCGCCGAGTTCAAGCCATTGGAGCAATGGGACGAGGCAGGTTTCGATCGTTCTGTCTCGATCAATCTCAAGGGCCCATTCTTTCTGATCCAGGCCCTACTTCCGCATTTCGCCAATCCGGCGTCGATCGTGCTCAACGCATCGATCAATGCGAGCATCGGCGATCCGACGTCGAGCGTTTATGCCCTTACGAAGGGTGGCCTGCTGACGCTGGCAAAGACGCTCTCGGGTGAACTCCTCCCACGCGGCATCCGTGTCAATGCCGTCAGCCCCGGACCGATCGCGACGCCGCTCTATGGCAAGCTTGGCATGTCCGAGGGTGACACGCAGGCAATGGCGGCGAAACGCATTCCTGTTGGGCGCTTTGGCAGGCCAAGCGAGGTGGCAAAAAC
>NZ_JBBNAM010000130.1:0-14066 GCF_037994425.1 Phyllobacterium sp. | reverse complement strand
ACGAGAAGTATGGAAGACATAGCCTAAGTTCCTTCTATTGGACTGTCTCGGGAGAGAACTGATGGCTGTAATTTGGTACTCGACATCCATTTAGAAAACTGGGAAAATATCGATCTAATCCATCTATAAGTTAGATAGGTGCAGAATGCAGCCAAACCCCACCCTCGACCAGCTCCAGGTCTTCGTCGCAGTGGCCGAAACCGGCAGTTTTTCGGCTGCCGCGCGCAAACTCAATCGCTCGCAGTCGGTGATCAGCTATACGATTGCCAATCTAGAAGCACAGCTAGAACTCCCGCTTTTCGAGCGGGGAGGTACGCGAGAGCCGCGTCTGACCGTATCTGGCAAAGCCATGCTCGAGGATGCGCGGCGCATGGTTTCCGTACTACAAAGCCTGCGTTCACGGGTCGAGGGCTTGAAAATGGGGCTGGAGGCGGAGGTTGCCGTTGCAATCGACGTATCGCTCCCGTCGCCTGTACTGACATGTGTGCTCAAGTCGTTCCAGGAACAGTTTCCGACGGTGAGTTTGCGCGTCCACGTCGGTGCGCTCGGTATGGTCTGGGATCTTGTCCTGAAGAGGCAGGCCGATTTCGGTATCGGCGGCCCCCCGCTTCAGACGCATGATGAACTCGTTCTGGTACAGATTGGCCAGACGGCCATGACACCTGTTGCGGCACCTGGCCATCCGCTGGCGCTTTACGAAGGGCCCGTGCCGCTTTCATTTATCCGCGACCACACGCAACTCGTCATTACCGATCTTAGCGAACAGACGAAGGGCCGGAACTTCGGTGTATTCGCCTATAAAATCTGGCGATTGACGGATGTCGGTACAAAATACGATCTCACTTTGGCCGGCCTGGGCTGGGGTGGCCTGCCGAAATGGATGGTTAAGGACGATGTCGCCACTGGTCGGCTCGTGCTCCTCAACCTCGAGCCCTATCCGGAGGCGGAGTATCCGCTGCTGGCGATCTACCCCGTCGACCGGCCGCTCGGTCCGGCTTCAAACTGGTTGATCGATCGTTTCAAGCAGGAGTTGAGACGCTTCGGGACGTGACGACGCGATACGGCTACTTCTCCGCCGTCCTCGGGGCTTGACCCGAGGACCCCGTAGGCCCGACGCCTCGCTTACGTCAAATCAGTTTCTCCAGCGTGATCGGTAGATCCCGCACGCGAACACCCGTGGCGTGATACACCGCGTTCGCGATGGCGGGTGCAACACCGACGATCCCGAGTTCGCCCACGGCCTTGCCGCCGAGTACCGAGGCATTTGTATCGGGAGTGCCGACCGAAATCACCTTGAGGTCCGGGATATCCGCGTTGGTGGGTACGAGATAGTCGCTCAGATTGTTGTTGATGACGCGCGCATTGCGTGCGTCGACAAGACCCTCTTCGAGCAGGGCCTGACCGATGCCCATGATGATCCCGCCCTTCCACTGGCTTTCGGCAAGTTTCGGATTGTAGAGCCGCCCCGAGTCGAGCGCCGATACCATCCGCGCCACGCGGACCGTGCCGAAATCCTGGTCGACACGAACCTCGACGAAGTGGACGCACCAGCTGTGGAGCGAGTAGTCCCCCTCAGTCGGCGACAGCATGGTGGTGATAGTCGTGAAGTTGCGGAAATGATCCTTGTCGTTTCGCAGCTTCTCCGGCAACGTATCGCGGAGTGCTTCGATGCGCTCGCGCCCGGTGCGCTGCATGACCTCGGCGATGCCGATGCTGGATCCGGTGTCGCGCGGCGATGATATCTGACCATTTTCGACAACGAGCGTATTGGCCTGGAGATCGCGGAACGGCGACTTCGGATCGTTGATGGCAAGGCCGATCAGTTCGTCGCGCGCCGCAAGCGCTGCCTTGTGCACTGCCCCGGTCATCAAGTTGGCGAGCTGCGATCCGCCGGCAACGGGGGCACGTGGCAGCGAAGAGTCGCCAAGCTTGACCTTTACCACCTCGACCGGAACGCCGATCGCTTCGGCGGCTGTTTGCGCGAGGATCGTATAGGTGCCCTGACCCATGTCTATGCCACTGCTGGCGACCTCGACCGAACCGTTCCCGAGGATGCGCACAAGCGCTTCGCCGGGCGTGCGGCGCACGGGATAGGTACCGGCCGCAACGCCATAACCGATCAGCGCGTTTCCTTCGCGCATTGAGCGCGGCTTCGGATGACGTTTGCTCCAGCCGAAAGCGTCTGCTCCGGCCGCATAGGCCTCGCGCAAGCGGCGGGTCGACCACGGCTTTTTGGAATGGGGGTCTTCCTCGGCATAGTTCAGAAGCCGGATGTCCAAAGGATCGATCCCGATTTCATAGGCGAGTTCGTCGATCGCGCATTCGATGCCGAAGGCGCTGGGATTCTCGCCGGGTGCGCGCAACGCGCCAGGCTTGACGGTGTTAACGCGGACGATGTTCTGGCGCGAACTGAAGTTTGGCGTCGCATACATGATCGACGTGACCGATCCGAGCGGCTCGACCGCGACATCCTTGATCGACGTTTCATTGGCGCCCGTCTGGATGATTGAGACCAGCTTGCCCTCGCGCGTTGCGCCCAGCTCAATCGTCTGGCGTGTCGCCGGCCGGCCGCCATAAGCTGTGAATGTCTGTGCCCTGGTCACGGCAAGCTTGACCGGGCGGCCGAGCATACGCGCCGCGTTTATGGCAATGGCCCCATGTTCGAGCGGCAGGGCCTTCGATCCGAAGCCGCCGCCGATGTAGGGCGAGCGCAGCTGGACGTTTTCAAAGGGGATGTCGAACCATTCGGCGTAGGTGCGCGCCATGCCGTCGATCCACTGGCTCGGCTCCCAGACGGTCAGCTTGTTACTCTGCCACTCGGCGATCAGGCCATGGGGTTCAATCGGCACATTATATTCGCGCGGCGTCCGGTATTCCTGTTTAATGCTGACCGGGGCGGTGGCTAGCGCGCCCTGCGCGTCGCCCCATTCGATCGTCATCCGGTCGATCGGCATGCCGTCACCTGCCTTCGGGTCATCGAGACCGAAGATTGCCGGCGTTTCCTCGTAAGAGACTTTGACCAGGGCGGCTGCTGCCGTCGCCTGCTCGAAGGTTTCGGCAATTACCGCGGCAACATGTTGGCCAGCGAAGGTGATGGTGCGGGCAAGCGGCTCATAGGGTGTGTCGGCAGGCGGGGTATTCAACCAGTCCGTTGCCGATTTTATCGGCATGGCGTTGTCCGGCGTCAGCACCAGCAGGACGCCGGGTGCAACTTTTGCGGCACTTGCGTCAATGGCAAGTACACGGCCCGACGCGATTGCGCTTTCAACGAGGACTGCATGAACCATGCCCTCCGGATGGTGTTCGAGCGCGTAGTCGGCAACGCCGGTGATCTTCGCGGGGCCGTCGATGCGCGACAGGCGTCCACCCAATGTGCCGTCGGCTGCGTCGCCGCGCTTGGCTCTGGTTTCCACGATGGTCATGCCGCTGCTCCAAGCTTGAGAATGGCGCGTTCGACGACGCGCGGGGCAAGTTCGATTTTGTAGTGATTGGCGCCGTGGTCCACCGCTCCTTCGATGGCCAGCCGGCTGGCCTGCTTGACCGTGTCGGGCTCTAACGCTTTGCCTCGCAAGGCGTCCTCGACGGCACGCAACCGCCACGGCTTGGTCGCGACGCCGCCAATGGCGACCCGGATGTCCCTGATGGTGCGGCCATCTGCGGCAAGGTCCATGCCCACTGCGGCGCTTGCCGCAGCAAATTCATACGACTGCCGGTCGCGCACCTTGAGAAAAGTTGAATGGCGCGCAACAGGCGAGGCGGGAATAGAGATCGCGGTGATGATTTCGCCCGGACGCATGGCGTGTTCCTTGTCGGGCGTCGAACCCGGCAGCAGAAAGAAATCGTCGATCGGAACCTGGCGATCGCCGAGATGCACGACGGCATCGAGAGCGGTGAGCGCCACCGCAAGATCGCCCGGATAGGTAGCGATGCAGGCACTGTTACCGCCCAACACCGAATGATTGCGGTTAACACCGGTAACCGCCGCGCATCCGCTGCCCGGGTTTCGCTTGTTGCAATTCGGAAACGTCACGGGATCGCGAAAATAGGCACAGCGCGTGCGCTGCAGGAGATTGCCGCCGATCGTCGCCATGTTGCGGATCTGGGCGGATGCCGCTTGCCACAAAGCTTCAGAGACCGCAGGAAAATGCGCTTTGATCGCCTCGTCGCTGGCAACGCGGCTCATCCTCGCCAATGCCCCGATTGTAGCGCCTTTCGCGTCGACGTGGATCGCATCAAGGCCTTCCAGATGGCTGATGTCGACGACCCGCTCCGGCTCGGCCACGCCGCATTTGGCGAGATCAAGCAGCGTTGTGCCGCCGGCAAGCAGCATGGTTGCCGGCATAGCTGCCGCGCTTATCGCCTCTTCGACAGAAGTGGCTCGAAGGTAAGAGAAATCTCTCATGACATCACCTTTGCGGCTTCGCGAACGGCATCCACGATGTGTGGATAGGCGCCACAGCGGCAGAGGTTGCCGGACATATATTCACGTATCTCCTCGTCCGATCCCGTATGACCCTCGCGAATGCAGGCGACCGCCGACATGATCTGCCCGGGCGTACAATACCCGCATTGGAAAGCGTCATGCTCGAGAAAGGCGGCCTGGACGGGGTGAAGCTCGCCCGCCGCGTCGGACAGGCCTTCAATCGTGGTAATCTTGCTGCCTTCAACCTGTGCTGCCAGCGTCAGGCAGGACAAGATCCGCTCACCGTCGACATGCACGGTGCAGGCGCCACACTGGCCATGGTCGCAGCCCTTCTTGGTGCCGGTCAGCCCAAGATGCTCGCGCAAGGCGTCGAGCAGCGTTACGCGGGGCTCGACGGTAACTTCCTGTGTCTTGCCATTGATATCGAGGTTGAGACTGATTGTGTTTGTCATCGGCGTCTTTGCTCCGTTCTGATGACAGTAAATCTGAAGGGTCCGCCGGCATTCTAAGGATCAAAGTCCAAAAAACATGACATGGCGGGTCCAGATAGGGTAATAATCCAGAGATCATGCTATAATCGGAGGTGCCTCCGTTTTTGAAACATAGCGGTTGGCGGGGGGTGGTTCAAGCCCCAGTATTGTATTTTTGGAGTTTGACAATTGCGTAAGGGAACATCCGCGCCGAAGGAAGCGAGGGAGGCGAAGCCGATCAGGCCGCTGCGCGCCGATGCGAGCCGCAACCGCGACAAACTGGTGGAAGTTGCCGGGCACGCCTTTGCCGAGAAGGGCGGCAATGCTTCGCTTGAAGACATTGCGCGGCAGGCGGGTGTTGGCATCGGCACGCTGTACCGGCATTTTCCGACGCGTGAGCATCTGGTCGAAATTGTTTACCGGAGGGAGGTGGAGGGGCTGTGCGCCGCCGCAGACGAACTCGCCCGACACAATGCGCCGGACGCGGCACTCGCCGAATGGATGCAGCGTTTTGTTGACTATATCGCCGCAAAGCGCGGCATGGCCAACAGTCTGCGCATTCTTTTCAACGCCAATTCAGAGGTTTTCGCCAATACCTCCGGCATGGTCGCCCACGCATTGCGAAAACTCGTCGATGCGGCCGTGTCGGATGGCTCGATTCGGAGCGACATCAATAGTGCCGACCTTCTGCAGGCGCTGTCAGGCATCTATTCGGCCCCCGACACGCCCGATTGGCGCGAGCAGTCCCGTCGCTTGGTTTCATTATTGATGGACGGATTGCGCTGGGGCGCGAGGAAGGCAATGTAACAAACATCTTGTCTCTCCGGTTGAAATCCTATGTGATGGACAACCAGTGGTTCTGCCACAATCGAGCCGCAAACGGAGGATCAGTTTCGACTCGATTTGGAGCACATCAAGGAGGTGGAGTATGGCGCAGCTCAAGTTCGGTTTCGTTGCGGCCGCGTGCCTCGGTCTCGTTTTGGCCGGGACGGCGACAAGTCCATACAGCCTTGTCGGGCCTGCCCTTGCCGATAAGGGTGGCAATGGCCATGGCGGCGGCAACGGCAATGGCGGCGGCAATGGAAATGGCGGAGGCCATGGAAATGGTGGCGGCAACAAGGGCAACAGCGGCAAGGCCCATAGCAGCGGCGATCACGGGAAATCGTCCGGTCACGCCAAGACGGCCAGCGCCCATGACAAAACGAAAGTTCAGCACGATAAATCGAAGGTACAAAAGACTTCGGTCGCCGTTGTGGATGATGTCATCGATGATGATGATGAAAACACGCTTGGCGCATTGAACGCCGCGCACGCTTCAGCGCGGGCAAGGGAGCGCGCGGCGCCGAACTCGTCGGTCGGCAAGATTGCGACCTACGAACGCAACCGCGAAGCGGCACTGGCACTCGCCGATCCCGTATTACGCGATGAGGCACTGGATGACGCGGTAACGCAGCTCGAGTCGGATTTCGGCCGTACCCTGACCGAGGATCAGGTTGATAAGGTCAACGCATTGCTGGATGCAAGGCGTTAGACTTTTCGCGCGTCCATAGAGGTAAAATGAACTCTGAGCAGCGGCCCTGGGCCGCTGCTTTCATTTGATTCACAATTCCAATTCAACGCGCGGGATGTAACAAAAGTGCGCATCGTCCGATGGTCACTTCCTTGAGCGTCAGTAATATATTGAATTTGTTGGAAATTCGCTGGTGCTGCGAGAGAGGATTGAACTCTCGACCTCTCCATTACCAATGGAGTGCTCTACCACTGAGCTACCGCAGCCGATTTGCGAACGCGGCGGACTTCTGCCATATCATTGCTGAAATCGCAAGCAAGCAATCGTAATCTTCGCGCCAAAATATTCATGAGGCGCCTAAGCTGCGACCGCTTGTGGATAAATTGCACCGCATTTGTCCGGAATATATGGGACAGGACATGAATTCGTCGTCGAAAAACCCGAATCGTGAACAAATGAATCGCGAGAAGCGCCGCTCGGAACAGTTGCGCGCCAACCTTGCGCGGCGCAAGCAGCAGGCGAGGTCGCGCCGTGCGGGCGCTGCCGATGAACGTGACGAGGGGATCGTCGCGGCATCGGAAAAACCCTCCGGTCCCTCCCAAGGGGACCACGATTGACCAGAAGACCGGTCATAAGCCTTTCTTGAACCATTCCGTGTGATGGTTTACAGCAACCGGCTCTACATGGGGCTCAAACGATAGGACGGGGACTTTCCCGCGAAAGTGACACAATATGGATCGCATCAAGATTGTTGGCGGTAACAAGCTCAACGGCGTCATTCCGATTTCCGGCGCCAAGAATGCGGCGCTGCCGCTGATGATCGCCTCGCTTTTGACCGACGACACGCTGACGCTCGAAAACGTCCCGCATCTCGCCGACGTCGAACAGCTTATCCGTATTCTTGGCAATCATGGTGTCGATTATTCGGTCAACGGCCGGCGCGAGCGCCAGGACGGTGCCTATTCCCGCACTATTCATTTCAGCGCCCGCCATATTGTCGATACGACCGCCCCTTATGAACTCGTTTCGAAAATGCGCGCCAGCTTCTGGGTCATCGGTCCGCTTCTCGCCCGCATGGGCACGGCAACCGTGTCGCTGCCGGGAGGATGCGCCATTGGTACGCGCCCCGTCGACCTCTTCATTGACGCGCTGCGCGCGCTTGGTGCCGACATTGAGATCGAGAGCGGCTACGTCAAGGCTACCGCCAAGGGCGGCCTTGTCGGTGCCCGCTTTGCCTTCCCAAAGGTCTCCGTGGGGGCCACCCATGTGTTGATGATGGCCGCGACGCTCGCCAAGGGCGAAACGATCATCGAGAACGCCGCCCAGGAGCCTGAAGTCGTCAACCTTGCTGACTGCCTCAACGCGATGGGCGCCAAGGTCAGCGGTGCGGGCACTCCGACGATAACCATCGAGGGAGTAACGAGCCTTTCCGGCGCGCGCGTCCGCGTCATTCCCGACCGTATCGAGACCGGCACCTACGCGATGGCCGTTGCCATGACCGGCGGCGACGTCATTCTCGAGGGTGCCGACGCGAACCTTCTGCAGGCAGCGCTGACAACCCTGGGTCAGGCGGGTGCGGAAATATCAGAGACCAATTCCGGCCTGCGGGTTGTCCGCAACGGTCACGGCATCATGCCTGTCGATGTGACGACGCAGCCTTTCCCTGGCTTCCCGACCGACCTACAGGCCCAGTTCATGGGCCTGATGACCAAGGCCAAGGGGACCTCACATATCACTGAGACGATCTTCGAAAACCGCTTCATGCACGTCCAGGAACTGGCGCGCCTCGGCGCGAAGATCTCCCTGTCGGGGCAGACCGCGAAAATCGAAGGCGTCGAGCGGCTGAGGGGTGCGCCCGTCATGGCAACTGATCTGCGTGCATCGGTGTCGCTCGTCATCGCTGGTCTTGCAGCCGAGGGCGAAACGGTCGTCAACCGCGTCTACCACCTCGATCGCGGTTTCGAGCGGCTCGAGGAAAAGCTCACGCGTTGCGGTGCCGTCGTCGAACGCATCAGCGACTAGGGCGCGCTTTCGCGCCCGAATTCTTCCGGCCAGTATGAGGTTGCGGTTGCGCAACGCTTCGATTCCGACCCGTTCCGGCGTTTTGGGTCCATGAAAAACAGGGCCGGAAGCGCGCAAATGGCGACAACGCACGGGCGCGCGAAAACAATGAAAAACATGTTTGAATTCCATTTGAAACTGTTGAAAATCGATACTCGACAATACTCTGGCGAATATAGTTGAGAGCCGTTTTACGGGAACTTCTCGAACATCCTTCCATCACGACCGGATTTTGCCACGTGCGTAATTCCATTTGTCCGTACTTTCCTCTAACAGGAATGGGTGCGTAGTGCCGGTCGGTGCCGCGCCTTCGGTAAGCTATGCAAATAGGGTAGACATGGACACTCTGAAACTCATCGCGCTCGATGAGGAAGATCTGCAAATTCTTTCCGCGCATCTGCAGGATTCCGTGCTGAAGGTGAGCGATATCGACTATCTGCCCGCCGAGAAGAAGCTCGTTCTGGCCGTCAACCGTTTCGTCTGGGAGCTGGCCGCGGATGGCAAGCGTCATCGCAGCTTTGAGCGCCGCCGAACGGCCGTTCTTTTCGATCGGGTGGGAAGCGTCAAGGCAACCGGCATCGACCGCAGTTACAAGGACGACGTGCTTTCTCTGCTGGCCATTCGCTTCGTTGCCGGCGACGCGCCTTCGGGAACGGTCGAGCTCACCTTTGCCGCCGGCAAGGCCCTACGGGTCGAAGTCGAGGCCATCGAAGCCCAGCTTACCGATCTCGGCGGTGCCTGGGAGACCCCGTTCAAGCCCGACCATGATGCCTGAATGGCAAAGGAGCTATTGACGTGGCCATTGTGCTGAAACAATCGCAACCGGATTTCGAGGCGCGCTTTTCCGCTTTCCTTGCCACCAAGCGCGAGGTGTCGGAAGATGTCGATCGCGCTGTTGCCGATATTATTCACCATGTGCGCGCCGACGGCGATGCAGCCTTGATCGACTATTCGCAGCGCTTCGATCGTATCGATCTTTCAACCCATGGTATTGCCATTACACCTGCCGAGGTTGATGCGGCTGTCGCCTCTGCGCCGGCGGTAACTGTAGAGGCGCTTAAACTCGCGCGAGACCGAATTTACTCCCACCACGCCCGCCAGCTACCTAAGGATGATCGCTATACCGATGCACTTGGTGTGGAACTCGGCTCGCGCTGGACGGCGGTCGAGTCTGTGGGGCTCTACGTTCCTGGCGGCACGGCGAGCTATCCAAGTTCCGTTTTGATGAACGCGGTCCCCGCCAAGGTCGCTGGCGTTGAGCGCATCGTCATGGTCGTGCCGTCGCCGGAAGGCAAGCTCAATCCGCTCGTCCTCGTCGCCGCCTGGCTTGCGGGTGTCTCGGAAATTTATCGCGTTGGTGGCGCCCAGGCGATCGCTGCGCTCGCTTATGGCACTGAAACCATCGCTCCCGTCGCCAAGATCGTCGGTCCGGGCAATGCCTACGTGGCCGCGGCAAAGCGCCGTGTCTTCGGCACGGTCGGGATCGACATGATCGCCGGTCCCTCGGAAGTCCTGATCCTTGCCGACAAGGGGAATGATCCTGAATGGATCGCGGCCGATCTTCTGGCCCAGGCCGAACATGACAGCGCCGCCCAATCGATCCTGATCACCGATGACGAGGCGTTTGGCGATGCGGTGATGGCAGCGGTCGAGCGGCAGCTGCTCGCTTTGCCCCGGGCGGAGACTGCCGGCGCGAGCTGGCGCGATTTTGGCGCCGTCATTCTGGTCAGCGACCTCGAAGCGGCGCTTCCGCTGGTCAATAGGATCGCCGCCGAACATCTTGAAATTGCCACCGCCGACCCGGAAAAACTGTTGGCCGGCGTGCGCAATGCCGGGGCGATCTTCGTCGGCCGCCACACGCCCGAAGTCATCGGCGACTATGTTGGCGGATCGAACCATGTGCTGCCCACGGCAAGGTCAGCGCGGTTCTCGTCCGGGCTTTCAGTGCTTGACTATATGAAGCGAACCTCCATCCTGAAGCTTGGCGCGGATCAGCTGCGCGCACTGGGCCCCGCCGCCATCGAGCTTGCGCGCGCCGAAGGGCTTGATGCGCATGGAAGATCAGTGGCGATCCGGTTGAACCTTTAGGACGATAATGACAGCAACGGGCGAAGCCGATGCACGGCTGATCGATGTGGAACTGGACGAGACGATCGGCCGTTCGACACCGGATGTCGAGCATGAGCGGGCCGTCGCCATCTTCGATCTCATCGAGGAAAACAGTTTTCGTCCGGTGAACGATGATGGATGCGGGCCTTATCGCCTCAAGTTGTCGCTGGTCGAGTCGCGGCTGATCTTCGCGATCGCGCGCGAGAATGGTGACGACGTCGTAACGCACATATTGTCGCTGACGCCGCTGCGGAAAGTCGTCAAGGACTACTTCATGATATGCGAAAGCTATTACGAGGCCATCCGTTCGGCGAGCCCCAGCAAGATCGAGGCGATCGACATGGGCCGCCGCGGCCTGCACAATGAGGGATCGCAGACGCTTATGGATCGCCTGGGCGGCAAGATCGAAGTGGACTTCGACACGGCCCGCCGCCTGTTTACCCTGGTATGTGTGCTGCATTGGCGGGGCTAGGCGAACCTGTGCCCGTCGAGCCGGACAAACTGACGGATGACCAGGGCCATGCCAAATCCGCGATGCCGAGCGCGGTATTGTTCATCTGCGGTCAGAATTCAATCCGTTCCCCCATTGCCGAGGCGCTGGCGCGCAGCCTGCTGCCATCCACCGTCTACGTTGCGTCGGCTGGCGTCGAGAAAGGCGAGCCCGACCATTTCGTCGACGAGATCATGGCGGAGATCGGCCTCAAGCGCGTTACGGTCCAACCGCGCACGTTCGATGAACTCGAGGATCACTATTTCGATCTCATCATTACATTGTCGCCCAAGGCGCACCATATGGCGCTTGAGCTGACACGGACGACGTCGGTACACGTGGAATACTGGCCGACGCCGGACCCGACCCTTGTACGCGGACGACGCACGCAGATTCTCGATGCCTATCGCGACGTGCGCAATCACCTGAAACGTCATATCGAGGAACGTTTCAAACTGACAAGCTGACCCGTCCAACCGGTGCGTGCATTTGGTGAACTCCGTTGTTCACAAATGGCGCGCAATACTATAGGTTCCGCCCAAAATTGCGGTCGAGCACGGCCACAAAATGCCCTATCGGAGATAGAACTACGCATGGCGAAAGAAGAAGTACTTGAATTTCCCGGTCTCGTGACCGAGCTGCTGCCCAACGCGATGTTCCGCGTCAAGCTTGAAAACGATCATGAAATCATTGCCCATACGGCAGGCCGCATGCGCAAGAACCGCATTCGCGTTCTCGCTGGCGACAAGGTCCTTGTCGAGATGACCCCCTACGATCTGACCAAGGGTCGCATCACCTACCGCTTCAAGTAATTGGCCCCGGACCTGTCCGCAGGAAATGCTTTGATGAGCGATCAGCCAAAATTCGTTCTTGCATCCGGTTCGCCGCGCCGTTTTGCCCTCCTGGGTCAGATCGGCATCGAACCTGATCGCCTGCTTCCTGCTGACGTGGACGAGACGCCGCTGCGCGCCGAACATCCGCGTTCGCTTGCGCGCCGCCTGTCGCGCATCAAGGCCGAGCGGGTTGCCGAGGAGTTGAAAGGCGATGCCGAGTTTGGCGAATCCTACATCGTTGCCGCCGATACGGTTGTCGCGGTGGGGCGGCGCGTCCTGCCCAAAGCCGAAATCCTAGACGATGCGACGGCCTGCCTGCGACTGCTCTCCGGTCGCTCGCACCGCGTCTATACCGGGCTCTGCCTGATTACCCCTAAGGGCAAGCAGCGCCAGGACCTCATCGAGACGCGCGTCCGTTTCAAGCGTCTTTCCCGCGAGGAACTGGAGAGCTATCTTGCGTCAGGCGAATGGCGCGGCAAGGCCGGTGGCTATGCGATCCAGGGGCTTGCAGGCGGCTTCGTCGTCAAGCTCGTCGGCTCCTACACCAATGTGGTCGGCCTGCCACTCTACGAGACCGCCAGCCTTCTGCATGGCGAAGGCTATCCCGTCTATGCCAATTGGCAGAATGCGGGACGTTGAGGGACCGCATCCCGTGAGCGAGGACAACAAAAGCACTGCCAAGGTAACGCCTCTCCGGCCGACGCGCCCTTGCCCCGAATGCAATCGCCCGTCGCAGCGCGAACACTATCCGTTCTGCTCGGCCCGCTGCCGCAATATCGACCTGAACCGCTGGTTGACGGGCGCCTACGTACTGCCCGCTGTCGAGAGTGCCGACGACAGCGAGGAAAACGCCGAGAACTGAGCAATCATAATTTGATGATTCGCTGCGTGGCCGGCTGGGAAAGCACTATATTGATGGCGCGCAGCGCATTGATGCTGTCCGGAAGCGGCATGATCTCGGACCCGGTCATGCCGGCGCGGACCGCTGCCATGACCGCCATTGTCTGAAATTGCAATCCGGTGCCCGAAAAGGGATGATCCTCCGCCGTACGCCCGGGAACGGGCAAGCGGTCGAGAAGCTTGGCAAGCAGCCCTCGCGGCGCTGGCAATGGCCCGAAGGGCGGCGTCAGCGCGAAGCCATGATAGAGCGTCAGGCTTCGTGCGCTGCTGAAGGGAGCATCGAGGCGAATCGCACCCTTTGCGCCTTCGATCACGAAGTGGTTGGTACCATCCGCATCGAAGCCGCAGGTGAGCCGGGCCTCCGCCTCGTCATAATGCAACGTGATTTCGGAGCGCATGTCGACGCCGTTCGGCCCTGCATGCCAGAGGCCGGAAACCTTTTGCGGCTGGCCAAGGAAGTGCATGGCGAGTGAAACGCACTCTATGCCGAGATCAAGGCTCGCCCCGCCGCCGAGCGAGCGGTTGAAGAACCGGCTCTCGGCGTTATAGGCGTGGAAATGCGATCGTTCAGCGGTTATCCGCCGCACCGCGCCGATTTCGCCTGCATCGACTTTCCTCTTGGCCGCAACGACTGCGGGAAGGAACCGGGTCCACGACGCCTCCATGGCAAGGAGGTCGACGCGCGCGGCTTCGCGCTGAATGACCGCGGCTTCCGTATGGGAAGGGGCAAGCGGCTTTCCGACCAGCACCGGCTTTCCCGAACGCAGTGCCTTCAGCGCCTGCGCAAGATGCAGCGAACTGGGCGTCGCGATATAGATAGCGTCGATCGCCGTGTCGGCGACGAACGTATCAAGATCGGAATAAGCGCGCTCGCCGCCAAACGCCGCGCGAAATTTTTCGGCGTTTGCCATGGTCCTTGAATGATTGGCAACGAGCGCCGCGTCGGGAAGAAGGGAAAGATCGGATGCGAACCGCTGGGCTGTCTCCCCGCTGCCAATGATTCCCCAGCCAAAGTCCCCAGCCTTGGCGATCTTCTCCCCCGTGTCGACCATATGTTACGAATCCCGTCTCCAATGCCATCAACAAACGCATCAATGCATGCCCTTTGCAAGAGGCAGAAAAACGGCAAAAAATTCGCGAGTTGATGCTGGACAGTACGATTTTTAGTGTTATAACCCACGCGCTTCTGACGGAAAGCCAACCCCGTCGACAAGGTTTGCCGGACAACGGAAAAAGCCCTGAAGTGCCCAGATAGCTCAGTTGGTAGAGC
>NZ_JBBNAM010000129.1:0-8933 GCF_037994425.1 Phyllobacterium sp. | reverse complement strand
TGCCGGTTGTCTTCGTTCATGCCCGTCATGCGGCAACCTCACGGTGTTCGATGACAGCGGCGATGCTGTCGAGCACGCGCAAAGCGGCGGCAAGGTCGCCGTCGCTGACACAGGTCATCAACCTTCTGCGCAGCGCATCGAGTGCGGTCTCTATCCGGGCGACCAAAGCCGCGCCTCGCGCGGTGAGGCGTATGATCTTGGCGCGGCCGTCATTCGGGTCGTCTTCGCGGTAGAGCAGTCCGGCGTTGCAGAGCTGGTCAAGCAGCCGGACGAGGGAGGGGCCCTCGATATCAAGTTCGCAGGCAAGCGCGACCTGGCGCGGGGCGCTTTCGAAGCTATGGACAACGAGCAGCGCCTGCGCCGTCGCATAGGAAAGGCCGAGGGGGGCAAGGGCGGCGTCAGCCTCCTGACGCCAGGCACGCGAAAGCTGGATGAACCGCCGACTGAAGGCGACAAGGCGAGTGGTGCGATCGTTTGACATTTTTCCACACGTGTCTTGCTATTTACATAGATAGCTTCCTAATGGATTTGCGTCGTCCGATCAAGTCTTTTTCGTTTGAGCTCGCATAGCTCTACGAGCGGTACTCCCCGGTTCGAGGACGCAACTGCGTAGCAATATTCCCCGTTGGTGATGTCTATCTCGCTGCGCTCTTCAACTTCCACTTCATTGTCAGCAAGACCGATTCACCACCACTTCGCCACCAGGTCCTTGCCGACCGTAGCTATGATGCTGACTGGATAAGTGCACTCGTTCGCGTGGACCAACATCCCGCCCGAGCGCAGTTGCGTGAGATGTCTCACAGTCTCTGGAACCCCCGGTCCCTTTAACTATTTGATCTTCCATGGGGAGGCAAAGGTCGCGGAGACGCGCCAGGTGGCGCCACAGGATGCTAGTCACTGCTGTTGCCACCCACAGCAGGCGCTCTGAAATCTAGAGGTCATCAAGCGCTTCCTGTCATCGATGCAATAATTACGATTGTGCGCGGTCAGCGTCCCGTGCGGAAAGTAAATAGGTTCACGCAATGTCTCGGTTTGTGCCAAATAGATCGCATAATGGCCAAAGAGGAACAACATCGTTTGATGGAAAGGGCCCTGGCACGTCAGCCCGGTTTGTTATCCAGCTATGACAGCACCGAAATGTTCGGCATCGTCTGCTCAAAGCTCATTTGGCATCCTTCCTCAACCTAACGCCGACTCCTTCGCCATTCTCCGGAACAAAAATCACGCCGGCAGACTCAAGGACCGCGATGACCGCTCGCAAATTGTTTGATAGGGGAATTGGGCGTCGTTCGGCCTCCATGCGCCTTACTGTCGGTGCAGAAATATTGGATTGCTTTGCAAGTTCCACCTGACCAAGCCCCGTCAAAGCACGTGCCGCAGCTATCTGTCGCCCTGTGACGTGATTAATATCGCTCAATTTGATAAATTCCGATTGACATAGATTCTGACTTGCCTAATATTATCGTATTGAGCGATTTTAATCAAAGAATCCCATCGTCGCATAGCTTGATGCCGTTTTCTTCACCAATGCTTCAGGCCAGCATCGCATCAACAACGGAAAAATGTAGATAGCCATGGCAAGCCGATGATGAACGGTGATGGCAATGGACACGATCAACCCACTTGCGCTTCGTAAGGTTCTCGCCCGCAATATGCGGATCCGCAGGGCAGAGCTTGATATCTCGCAAGAAGAGGTGGCCTTCCGCACCGGACTGACCCAAGCCTATCTTAGCGGCATCGAACGGGAAAAGCGGAACATTTCCCTCGACACGATTCAAAAGATAGCCTTTGCCCTTGAAACGACAGGATCGGCGTTGCTCAACATGCGTTAGCGTCCGATCGCTGAACGAAATGCCACCTTGCCAATCACTTCGGCCCCAGAACCCGCAGGTTGATAGCATTAGCCGGCGCGTTAAGCTTTGCACATTGCGTACTGGCCATTCCATTAGCGGGAGTTCTTGCGGAACCCGTGGGCCGTCATGAAGTTTCGTGTGTTGCTACATATTGCTACATAAGTAGAGCATCGGGGACTGTCAGTTCCGGATCTCGGACAACTTGGCACAAATCGACGGCTTCTTCGGCCGAGGACGTGTTCCAATTCGTCATTGGGACGGCTGGCGTCAAGGCTTTTCTGCCTCACTCATTTTTGCACCGGAACTTTCTGATTACTCTTTCGGCAGCGCATAACGCAGGATGTGGAGTGTTTCGTCGTCTTCGGCTGGACTTCAAGAACCTGATTTACAAGATCGCTGTTGCCACTGAGTTCGTGCAACGCCTGTTCAAACAGCTCGAGCTGCATGTCGAGGTCCATGCCAGGTGGGCCGTTGAGGCAGACTAGCCCTGCATGAATGGCGACATCGGCATACTGGCCCTTCGTTCCGGGCTTATCCTTCGATCCTCGGAAATCCACCGAGTTCTTGGTTACGAAAGTCCAGTCACCATCGAGGATGATCGGTTTCAGTTCCCAATCCATCAGGCCCCTCAGTTTCAGCCATACGACATGGCTTGTTTCACCATGACCTTTGTTCAGCGCGAGCTTGGCCAGTTCAGGGCTAAGGCATTCGTCGATCAGAAACTTCATCCCGCCTTCCTGAGGCGCGGAACGCGGCGATCGGTGACGATGGTTGAGCCCTCGGGAAGAATCCCGGTCGTGCGAGGGCGACCGCGCAGGGGGTTGGCCTCCACGTAGATTGCAGCGAGCCTAACCTTTTCGTCATCAAGGCCGGGATAGGCAGCAACGATGCGTTCGTTCGAATACCCTGCAGCAACGGACGCCGCGACATCATACACTGGAACCCGTGTGCCCCGGATGACGGGCGTGCCGCCGAGGACGTCATCCGATGTGGCTACGATCTCGCGCGCCGCCGCAAGATCGTCCAGCCGTTCACTTGTGCCCCTTACAAAAGGTAGTAGATCGATGGTCAGGAATTCGTCACGCACAGTCCAGTCCTCGCGCAATAGTGCCGCCCAGGCGAGCGAGCGGGAGCGCGTAAGCCTCAGGCCGACCGTGTTGATGGCGAAAAGCCGCTCTTCCGAGGTCAAGCGCTTTGCGCTTTCAAAGTAAAAGGCGATGAATGAACAGGCGCCTGCGAGGACATGCCGGCCATTGTCGAAAGAGACAAAAGTGTCAGGCAGAATGTGTTCGTCGATGACGCGGTTGACGTCGCGCAGACTCACGCGCGAGACGACCGCGGCCTCGCTCGCCTTCAGCATTTCCGCAACTGCGGGCATGTGGGCCTCCATGTTAAATCTTCCGATACATCGGAATATATATTGGAGGGCGGAAATATCAAGACACGATGGTCGCGTTTTCACAAAATCATCAAATTGCAGTCGGGAGATTTTTATCCGACCCACGATTGTAGACTTTAAGGAACCAATCAAAAACGGTCGAAAATTCGCTCTTAAGGGTCTTAGACGTTGGACAACGTATCGGCCAAACACAAAAAACGTGGTTGGATGTTACCATCCAGATTGCAGCTGCTTGCTACTTGCTGAGAAACAGACCAGCATCGGTTGGCCATAACACCTAAATATTTTCCCTAGATGCGATTGCCGCCCGTTTTGTATGCAGCCGGAAAGTCTCGACGTCGTCGTCGCCTCCAACTTGTTCGGCGATATTCTGACGGATCTCGGCGCTTCCATTCAAAGGGGCCTCGGTTTCGCCGCTTCTGCCAATATCAATCCGGCAGGCGCGGTGCCGTCGATGTTTGAACCGGTACATGGTTCAGCACACGACATTGCGAGCCGCGGCATGCTAATCCCATCGCGACGATCTGGTCGGGAGCGCTGATGTTGCGGCACCTTGGAGAAAGCGGCGCGGCGTCGGCAATATTGACCGGGATTGAGTGTGTTACGGGCGAATCGCGAATCCGTACACCCGATCAGGGAGGCTCTTCATCGACGAAGGAGGTTGCAAGCGCCATTGCAAGCACTATCGGCTCGGCGCCGTCATAGGTAGCCCGGGCGCGTCCACAAGAACTGGCGACAGTCCTCGCAGCGCGCCAATCGGCGGCGCGCTGGATAATGGCTGGCACTTCGAGTGACTGTTCCCTTCACCCCCTTGTGGGCAAGGTCTACTGACGCAGTGTCTGCTTTGCGCTGTATGGATCGGACAGGCCGTTTGTGACCCAGCGGGTCGTTCAAAGAGTAGAATATGGCGAAGTCCTGAGACCTGCCCGACGCATTGGCTCGGTAACAGAAGTTGCGACGACCGCCGCATTCCCAGAATTCACGGGCGGATGGGGGCTCACAAGGCACAGTGAAATGACTTCCCCCATCTATCGTTCCGCTTCGAATTTCGGCGCTCGACCAGCCGACTAAGGACTGATGTATTTTTAGATTATTTTATTTGTGTACAGAAAAAATACAATTTCGTTGACTCTGGACTGAAGCCATGAGAACTTTGCGCAATCAACCGGGAAAATTTGCATGTTCGATGGGAATTGGCGGAGGTTTCAGGTGAAACGCGGCAAAAACAGTCTTTACGACGATCTCAAGCGACAAATTCTGACGATGGAACTCGACCCGGACCAGGATCTGGACGAGGCAAGCCTAAGTGAGCAGTACGGGCTCTCCCGGACGCCGGTCCGGGAGATTTTTCGCCGTCTCCAGGGAGAGGGATATGTCGATATCCGCGAAAACCGCGGTGCGCGGGTCATTCCGATGAATCACCAGACGCTTCGCCACTTCTTCCTGGTCGCGCCGATGATCTACGCGGCCATCGGAAGATTGGCTGTCCAAAATTTCAAGCCGCGCCAGTTGGTGGACCTCAAGGACACCCAAGAGCGCTTCCGCGACGCCAGCGTGAACGGCGACGCGCTCGCCATGGTGCTCGAGAACAACCGCTTTCACGAAATCATCGGTGAGATGTCATGGAATGCCTACCTGCAGCCAAGCCTTGGTCGCCTGCTGATCGACCACGCTCGCATCGGCCACACCTTCTTCCGGCCGCGTAACGACGACATGCGTCAACGTCTGCAGCTCGCAGTTGATCACCACGACGGCTTCGTCGCCGCGATCAACGCCCATGACGAGGACACCGTCGTCGATCTGGTATTCGAGCATTGGGAATTGTCGCGCGAGAACATGGAGATGTTTATCGCGCCCGAGGGAATGAAGGCAGATGCGCTCGTTGAAACGCCCGTCGTATCCATGGAGAAAGTGTCGTGAAATTCCAAGGCATCTACACCCCGGCGGTCACGCCGTTAAGTCCGGACGGGCAAATCGACAAAACCACGTTCGCCGCGGTTCTTGAGTCACTGATCGAGGCAAAGGTGCACGGCATCGTCGTCGGTGGATCGACGGGGGAATATTACGCCCAGAGCGCCCAGGAGCGCTTCGACCTTGGTTCTTACGCCAAGGAGGTTATCGGTACGCGGCTGCCGCTTATTATCGGAACCGGTGCGATCAGGACCGAAGAATCGGTCGAGTATGCCAAGGCGGCAAAAGAGATCGGCGCTGACGCGATCCTTGTTTCCTCGCCGCCATATGCCCTGCCGACGGAGCGCGAAAATGCGGTTCATGCGCTCACCGTCGATCGCGCGGCAAATCTGCCAATCATGCTTTACAACTATCCTGCCCGTATGGGGGTCGTGATGGGAGATGAATACTTCTCCCGGGTAGGCAAATCCAGGAACGTTGTGGCCATCAAGGAAAGTTCCGGCGACATGGCGAACCTTCACCTGCTCGCCCGCAAATTTCCTCATATCGCGCTCTCCTGTGGCTGGGATGATCAGGCGCTGGAATTCTTCGCATGGGGCGCCAAGAGCTGGGTTTGCGCCGGCTCGAACTTCCTCCCGCGCGAACACGTCGCCCTTTACGAAGCCTGCGTACTCGAACAGAACTTTGATAAAGGCCGCGCCATCATGACGGCCATGCTGCCGCTTATGGACTTTCTCGAATGCGGAAAGTTCGTTCAGTCGATCAAATATGGATGCGAATTGATCGGGCTCCAAACTGGTCCCGTTCGTGCGCCGCTGCGCCCACTCAATTGCGAACAAAAGCGAGCCCTCCAGACTGTCGTCGCCAGCTTGAAGCGCACGGTCACTCATATTACGTCGGGAGCCAACCATGCATGAACCCTTGACCGCCGCCGAATATAAGGCGATCGCCGCAAACATCCAGTTTCCGACGAATGCTTTCATTGACGGAGCCTTCCGTCCGGCAAACTCAGGCAAGAGATTCAAGACCACCAATCCCGCGACCGGCGAGACGCTTGCCGAGATCGCTGCGTGCGACGCCAGCGACGTCGATCTCGCCGTGGCCAAGGCCAGGGAAGCTTTCGACGATGGCCGCTGGCATCTCCAGTCACCAGGCGAACGCAAGGCCGTTTTAATTGACTTCGCCAGGCTTCTGGAGCGGCATCGCCATGAACTGGCGGTGATGGAAAGTCTCGACAGCGGAAAACCCGTGCGCGAATGCCAGACCGTCGACATCCCGGATACGATTCATACGCTTCGTTGGCATGCCGAACTCATCGACAAGCTTTATGATCATACAGCACCCGTGGGCTGGAATGCATTGACCATGATCGTCCGCGAACCCGTCGGCGTCGTCGGCTGCGTCCTGCCGTGGAACTTTCCGCTGCTGATGCTTGCCTGGAAAATCGGTCCGGCGCTCGCGGCGGGATGCTCGGTGATCGTGAAACCGGCTCAGGAGACAACCCTGACCACGCTTCGTGTCGCCGAGCTTGCCCATGAGGCGGGTATTCCGGCTGGCGTCTTCAATGTCGTGCCGGGCGGGGGCAAGGAAGTCGGCGAACCGGTCGGCATGCACATGGACGTTGACATGGTGGCATTCACCGGATCGACGCCGACAGGCCGGCGTTTTCTGCGTTACGCTGCCGACTCCAACTTGAAGCGTGTGGTCCTTGAATGTGGCGGCAAGAATCCGGCTGTCGTTCTCGAAGATGCCGAAGACCTCGACCTCGTTGCCGAACAGGTCGTCAATGGCGCGTTCTGGAACATGGGCGAAAATTGCTCTGCCACGTCACGGCTCATCGTCCACGCAAAGGTCAAGGACGAACTGCTTGAACGGATGGGTGCCTACATACGAGAATGGAAGACCGGCGATCCGCTCGACCCGGAAAACCGCATCGGAGCGCTTGTCAGCAAGAACCACTTCGACAAGGTGAGCTCCTATCTCGACAGCGTGAAGAGCGAAAAGCTCTCCGTCGCCCACGGCGGCGAAACGCAAAAAGGCATCTATATCGAGCCGACCGTCATTGACGGAGTAACGCCGGCAAGCCGCCTGTTTCAGGAAGAGATTTTCGGACCCATCCTTTCGGTAACGACGTTTAATTCCATTGACGAAGCTGTGGCTCTTGCCAATGACACCAATTACGGCCTGGCAGCGTCCGTCTACACAGCAAGCCTGCGAAAAGCGATCAAGCTTTCGCGCGAAATCCGGGCAGGCATCGTGACAGTCAATTGCTTCGGCGAGGGCGACGCGACAACGCCATTCGGAGGCTATAAGGAATCCGGCTTCGGCGGTCGCGACAAGTCGGTCTTTGCCCACGACAATTATTGCGAACTCAAGACGATCTGGATCGATGTTTCGGATCGCTCGGTGGACGAGACGATCCGATGATCACAAAGTCCGTCAAACGATTGCCGGCGGAAAACGGTGCCTCGGGCTGGGAGGCGATCAGTCAGCGTTCGTTCCCGATCCGATGCCTCGAAGGCAATCTGACGGCAGACTGGCTAGTTATAGGTGCGGGCTTTGCCGGGCTTTCCGCCGCTCGACGTCTGCACCAGCTGCGACCGAACGATAAAATCGTCGTTCTTGATGCAAGTGAAGTGGGCAAGGGAACATCGGGCCGCAATTCCGGCTATATGATCGATGTCCCCCACAATCTTACCTCTGGCGACTATTCGAGCGGCGGTACCGACGCCACGATGCTCGAAATGGCTCAAAACCGATTGGCCATCGGCTTTGCAGCTGAGGCGGCGGCAGAATACGAAATGTCCCGCGAGACGTTCGACCCGTCGGGTAAGATCAACGCGGCAGCGACGGCGCGCGGCATGACGCTCAACGCAGCCTTCGGCCAATCCCTTAAGAGCGCGGGCGAGAAGCATTCCTTCCTCGATGCTGCGGAGATGCGCGAACTCACGGGATCGAATTATTATCTGGGCGGGCTCTACACACCGGGCGCAGTCTTGATTCAGCCTGCCGACTACATCCGCGCCTTCGCCGCCGGGCTGTCAAAGAATATTGACCTCTTCGAACGTTCACCCGTTACGTCATTGAAACGGGACAACGTCATCTGGACCGCGTCTTCGCCAAAGGGCCAAGTCAGCGCGCCCAAAGTGATCGTGGGGGTCAACGGCCATATTGATGATTTCGGGTACTTCCGCCGGCGTCTGATGCACATTTTCGCATATGCGTCGATGACCGCCGCTTTCCCCGACGATGATTTCGGCCGCAGGGTGTCCGGGCGCGACCGATGGGCACTGCTTCCAGCCGATGCCATGGGAGCGACGGTCCGAAAGATCACGTCCCGCGGTCAGTCGCGCATCGTGATCCGCACCAAATATACCTACGAGACGACGATCACGGTGGGGGATCGGCGCATGGCGAAAATGGCCGACGCGCAAAGACACTCCCTCGATGCCAGGTTTCCCGGCCTTTCAGGCGTGCCGTTCGAATTTAGTTGGGCAGGGCGTCTTTGTCTCAGCCGGAACCACGTACCCGCCTTCGGCGAGGTAGAAGAAGGCCTCTATTCTGCGTGCTGCGAGAATGGCCTCGGCACCGTGAAAAGCACGCTTGCGGGCCTTATGGCCGCCGATTTGGCGACCGGTACCCGCTCCAACATGCTTGATAAATTTTCGGATCAGCCGAAGCCTGCGAAGCTTCCGCCCGAGCCGTTTGCCTGGCTCGGCGTCAACGCTGTGATCCGTTTGCAGGAATTGCGTGCAGGCCGCGAGGGATAA
>NZ_JBBNAM010000128.1:0-32954 GCF_037994425.1 Phyllobacterium sp. | reverse complement strand
GGGTTTCGGTCTGTCGAACGAAGGAAATTTTCGGCCGCCGGTGAAAGCCGGGTTTGCCTTTACCGGCGAAAGTCCCTTTGGAGCTCCGCCCCGCATCAAGGCGGCAACGCCGCTGCGCCCGCAGCTTCAGGAAAATGCAGCCGGGCTTGGCCATATCAGTCTCAACCCCGGCAGCTCCACGTCGGTTGTTCGTGCCGTTCCGCTGTTTCTGAGCGACGGCGAGCAACTCTATCCCAACCTCGCGATCGAGGCGCTGCGAGTTGCGCAGGGCGCGTCGACCTATGTACTGGCCGATGCCCCCGATGTACCGGATACGATTACCCAGGTGAAGATTGGCGAATTTACAGTGCCTGTAACCGCCGCTGGGGAACTTTGGCTCTACGTCAGTCCCGACCATGCCGAACGATACATTTCGGCACGGCGTGTCCTTGCAGCGGATGGGGACGCGCCCGCATTGGCCGCCGCCATTGAGGGCAGCATCGTCTTTGTCGGAACGTCGGCTGCGGGTTTGCAGGATATACGCGCCACGGCGCTCGGACAGAATGTGCCGGGCGTTTCTCTTCATGCCCAGACCGTCGAACAGATCCTTGCGGGCCGGTTTCTGGCAAGACCGGACTGGGCCAATGGACTTGAGATCCTGGCCGTTGCGGTCGGCGGTACTCTGCTTGTCCTCATCACCACGTTCGTAAGCCCGGCCTTCGCCCTCGCCTGCGGCCTATTGATAACGGCGCTTGGTCTTGCCGCATCCTGGCTCGCCTTCTACTACGGTGGGCTGCTGTTTGATCCCCTCGCCCCGATCATCAGTTGGTCAACCACGCATTTTGCGGCAACGGCATTCCGCTTTCTGGTGACGGACCGCGAGCGCCGCGAAGTCCGTCGGGCCTTCGGACACTATCTGTCTCCCTCGCTCCTTTATCGTATCGAGCATACCCGCGATGCCTTGCGCCTCGGGGGCGATGACCGGGAGCTTACGGTGATGTTTGTCGACGTGCGCAACTTCACTGAAATCAGCGAACGACTGGAGCCCACGGCTGTCGTCGGCTTTCTCAATACGCTTCTCGATGCCTTGAGCCGGCATGTGATCGCCAATGAAGGCACGCTCGACAAGTTCATCGGTGACTCGATCATGGCGTTCTGGAATGCACCCGTCGACGTCGCCGACCATGGCCGCAAGGCTGTAGAGGCCGCGTTGGCCATGCGCGAAACCCTTGTTGGGCTCAATGCACGAGACGCATTCGGCTTTGGCACGGAACAACCCGTCGGCATCGGCATCGGCATCCACACTGGCATCGCCTGCGTGGGCAACATGGGGGCCGAGACCCGGTTCAATTATTCGGCAGTCGGCGATGCCGTCAATGTCGCAGCGCGGATCGAGTCTTCCTGCAAGGACGTCGGTTTCGACATTCTCGTGTCCGACAACACCGCGCGGCTCGTGCCAAACTATGCATTGCTCGAGGTCGGCGACCTTGCCCTGAAGGGCAAGAGCATCAGGACCAAGCTCTTCGCCGTGGTTGGCGATGCGCAAGTCTCGGCGTCGGCAAAATTTGCCGAATTGCAGAAGATCCACCGGCAACTTGTCGAGGCCTTGCGCACGCACTCAACAACCAGCCGCCGCATGGTCAACGCCGCGAAGGCCAAGGCTTCGGATCTGGGCGTTGGCCTGCCGGAGTTCTATGGGCGGATATCGCGCCGGTCCCAGCACTATGTCGATGAGCCAAGGCGCAAAGGCAATGGCCATTCGCGCTAGCCGGAAGGCGCTCAACGAGAGGCATTCTGTTCGGATGGAAGCAGTTCGCTTGTCAGATGGCGCGATGATCCACACTCGATGGGTCGGGGCCGATTTCTGCCCCGTCGCACGAAGCCGCCTGACAAAGTCGGCGCGCCCACCAGGTGCAAGCGTGAAGGGACGGGGGAATTTTTCCGAGTAGCTTGCGGGTTTTGGCTTTGGACGATTAACCAGCGCTCGCCTTGTCAAACCTCGACCCTGAAGCCAATGACCGCCGGTACAAAGCTTCGATAAAAGGCACGACGCCTTTAACGCTGGTGCCGGCCACCGCTCCGACTGTCGCCGCCCCTGCGGTCACGGTCATGATGATCATCGTCACGGTCATGGTCGTGATGATCATGTTTGCCGTGGTGGTGGTGTTCCTTGTCAGGCTTGTGAGGCTTGTCCGGCGGATCGGGTGGCGTTTGTTGCGGGTCCGGTGACCCGGGTGACCCGGGTGGGTCTGGACGCGCGGGTGGAGCCGGCGGGGCAGGAGCGCTCGGCGGCGCAGGAGGGCTGGGTGGATCCGGCTGATTTTGGGCCACTGGTGCCGGCGAAGGTGCTGGCGGGGCGGGAGCCTGCGGTGCGGTGCGGGGCCGGCTTCTTTCAGGTGCCGTCTGGGCCGGATCTGTGAGCGAAGTGGAGAGCCCGCAACCGGTTGCAAATCTCCCGAACCCGGTAGAGAGCTGCTGACTACCGGACAAGAACGGCAGGGCCCGGGTATTGCCGAGCGTCTTGAAGATACCCTGGTTGACACGAGCCGGATTGGTCATGCGACCATTGGGCCGTGCAACAACGCAGTCGCAGCGCTTGGTCAGCTGGCGGCAGCCGCCTGGGCCACAAAAACCGACGGCGCCGTTGAGGAGCACGACAGCCGTGGTGCCGTCCCGATCAATATAGACGTCGAATGCGGTTCCGCGAACACCGATGGTCCCGGCAGGTGTCACGATTTCGTAGGCGGACGATTTCGAGTTGCCGCTGATCCAGCGAAATGTCCCTTTTGCCGCCTTGATGGTAAGTTTCTTCACCTTGTCGGAATCGTCGAAGACGAATTTGTCGAGCGTGACGGACGAGCCCCAGCCCACGGCGAGTTTGGTGCCATCCTTGAACACGAACTGGCCAAGCCCGTTCGGGGACGTACTGATACGTTCGTTGCGATGCACCGGGTCGGCAACAGCCAGCGACCCGCCCGCACCGGTCACTTCGGTCTTGATCCGGACCGCTTCGCCAATTGCTTCGGCAGCAACTGCGGGCCTCGGGCTAAACAGCGCGAGGCTCAACGCCACGATCGCGGCACCACGCATCCACGTCATGGCACCCCCTTACCAAAGGAGGCAGGTTACCATGTCAAATTGCGAAAAGTCGTGTTATCCCTTTGAGCTAAGTCGGACGCAAAGGCACCACGTCCATCGCGCTGACTAGTTTGCATCTGCGGCAGGCAGCTTTGCAGGCTGCTTGCGGGCCGCCCGCCACTCCTCGAAACGCTGCATGATGACGAAGAATGATGGCACGAACAGTACCGCAAGGCAGGTCGAAGCGATCATGCCGCTGAAAACGGTAATGCCGATTGACCTGCGCGCGCTGGCACCGGCGCCCGTGGCCACGACGAGCGGTGCGACGCCGAGTATGAAGGCGAATGAAGTCATCAGGATCGGACGGAACCGGGACCTTGCGGCCTCCGTTGCGGATTCTGCGATCGACTTGCCCGATGCCCTTAGTTCCCGTGCCATTTCGACGATCAGGATGGCATTCTTGGCAGAAAGCGCAATGAGCAGGATCAAGCCGATCTGAACATAGAGATTGATGGGCGTGTTCGCACCAAGGAGTATCGAGACCGGTCCAACGAGCGACATTGGCGCGGCAAGAAGCACCGAAACTGGTGCTATCCAGCTTTCATACTGACCGGCCAGAACGAGATAAACCAAAAGCAGGGCGAGCGCGAAGACGAGATACATCTGGTTGCCGACAATCTTTTCCTGGAACGAAAGGGCGGTCCAGTCGAAGCCAAAGCCGGACGGCAAGGTCTTGGCGGCAATCTGCTCCATGAGGCTCATGGCCTGACCTGACGAGAAGTTCGCTTCCGGAACGCCGGTGATCGAAGCGGATGGATAAAGATTGTAAAGGCTGATCAATGACGGGCCGATGCTCGGCGTGATTGAAAGCACAGTCCCGAGCGGGATCATATCGCCGTTCTTGTTGCGTACCGTGAGATTATTGATGTTGTCCGGCGTCAGGCGAAATTGAGCATCGCCCTGAACGTAGATCTGAAAGACACGGCCGAATTTGTTGAACTGGTCGACATAGCTCGAGCCGAGATAGCTTGCCAATGTGTCGAAGACCTGGTCGCTCGTCAAAAGCAGGGTCTCGACCTTCTCACGATTGATCACAACATCGTATTGCGGCACTGTCGCGCGAAACGGCGCGCTTGCCCGCTGGATACCTGACTGTGATTCAGCGGCGGTCACGATGGTGTTCGTCACGCTCTGCAATTTTGCAAGATCGAAGCTCCCATCGCGCACCTCGATCTGCATGGTAAAGCCGCCGGCATTGCCGATGCCCTGGATCGGCGGTGGCGGCAGGACAATGACCCGGGCGTCTTTATTGGCGGCCAGGCTCGTGTTGAGCTTCTGGTAGAGTGAGGCAAGATCCTCCCCCTTGCCCCGTTCGCTCCAGTCGTTGAGCATGATGTATGCGAGGCCCGCATTGGCAAGGGTTGAACTGTTATCCAGCGCCGACATGCCGGCGATGGTGATGACCTGCTTTACCCCCGGCGTGTCCTTGGCGACCTTGCCGATATCTTCGAGAACCTTTTCCGTGCGCCCGAGTGCAGCGCCATCGGGAAGCTGGACCGCAGCGAGCAGATAGCCCTGGTCCTCGATCGGCAGAAAACTCGTCGAGGCGCGCGACAACCCGTAGCCGGCCACGCCTATGATGGCCAATGCGATGACGGCCATGAGGCCGGCGCGGCTCACCATCGATCCGATCAGCCGGACATAGACATTTTCCAGGCGCTGGTAGAGCGCATTGAAGCCGCGATAGAACGCGTTGCGCTTTTCCATCGGCACGGTTGGCCGCAGCCATAAGGCGCACTGGGTCGGCTTGAGCGTTACGGCATTGATGGCGCTGATCAGCGCCGTTGCAGCAATAACCAGGGCAAACTGCGAGAAAATCTGACCGGTAATACCCGGCAGAAACGATGCTGGCAAAAACACGGCCATCAAAACGAGGGTGATGCCGACAATCGGACCGAACAACAGGTCCATCGCGCTAATGGCAGCATCATGACCCGACATGCCCTGCTCGATATTGTGGGCAGCGCCTTCAACGACGACGATGGCGTCGTCGACCACGATGCCGATGGCAAGAACGATTGCGAACAGCGTCGACAGGTTGACGGAAAAGCCCATCGCCGCCATCGCCGCAAAGGCGCCGATGATCGTAACCGGCACGGTGGTGGCCGGCACCAGCATGGCTCGCCAGTCCTGCAGGAAGACGAGAATGACGATCAGGACAAGAAGCGCCGCTTCAAAGAGCGTCTTGTAGACTTCGTTGATCGCCTGGCTGACGAACGTCGTCGTATCGAATGGGATGGAATAGGCGACGCCTTGCGGAAATTCGGCGGCGAGGGCTTTCATGCGCGCGCTGACCCGGTTGGCCACATCGAGTGCATTTGCGCCCGGCGACAGAAATATTGCAAGGCCCGCGGCCTGCTTGCCATCGAGTTTGAAGGACTGGCTGTAGGTCTGGGCGCCAAGCTCGACGCGGCCAATATCGCGGACCCGGGTAAAGTCGCCATTGGTACCGGTCTTGACGATGACGGCCGCGAACTCTTCGGGATCGCTAAGACGGCTTTCGACGTTGATTGTGTATTGAAACGACTGATTATCCGGCACCGGCGGAATGCCGACCTGTCCGGCGGTAACCTGGGTGCTTTGCTGTTGAAGCGCCTGGATGACGTCCTGCGCGGTCAGGCCGCGTGCCTGCATCTTGTTCGCGTCAAGCCAGATACGCATGGAATACTGGCCCGCGCCGAAGACGCTTACATTGCCAACGCCAGGGACACGCGCCAGTTCGTCTTTCAGACGGATCGTGGCGTAGTTGCTGAGAAAGAGGCTATCGAAGCGGTCATCCGGCGAGGTAAGGGTCACGATTTCGAGGATCGACGTCGATTTTTTCTGGACGTTGACGCCCTGGACCTGCACCGACTGGGGCAGCGCTGCGAGAGCTGCGGAAACCCGGTTCTGCACCAGCACCTGGGCCGCGTCCAGATCGGTGCCGATGGCGAAGGTGACGGTCAGCGTATAACTGCCGTCGGAGGCGGAATAGGACTGCATGTAAAGCATGCCCTCGACGCCATTGACCTGCTGTTCGATGGGCAAGGCCACCGTATCGATCAACGTGCGGGCGCTCGCACCCGGATAGCGGGTCGTGACCTGCACCGTCGGCGGCACAACGTTCGGATATTGGGCAATCGGCAGGCTGTAAAGCGACACGAACCCGATGACCACCATTAAAATGGCAATGACATTGGCAAGAACCGGGCGCTCGATGAAGAACTTTGAGATCATTGCGTTACGTCGTCCCCGGCCGTGGCGGTGAGGACCGTCATTTGCGGTTCGATCTTCTGCCCGGGTATGGCCGTGAGGAGACCAGAAACAACGATGCGATCGTCAGGGGTAATGCCGGAACGGATGACGCGCAATTCTCCGACGAGCTGGCCGATCTGTACCGTGCGCTGCTCGACGACATCATCCTTGCCGGCGACGAGAACATATCGCCCGCTCTGGTCGCTGCCAATGGCCCGGTCCGGCACGAGCAGTCTGTCGGGCTCCTCGAAAAGCGGGACACGCACACGCACGAAATAGCCGGGCAATAATTGCCGCGCAGCGTTGTCAAGAACGCCGCGCACGGCAAGCTGGCCCGTATTGGCCGTAACGGTCGGCGCCGCGTAGTCGAGCGTTCCAATATGGGGGAAGCCAGTCTCGGTCTGAAGGCCGACCTCCACGGGTATTTTCTTCAGATCCTGCGTTGTCACGCCGCGCTTTTGCATCGTGGCCCGAATGCGCAGGACATCCTTCTCGCTGACATTGAAGTCTACATAGATCGGATCGAACTGAACGATACTGGCAAGCGTCGAAACATTGTTGGGGCCGACGAGTTCACCGACCGAGACGAGCCGTGCCGTGACGACACCATCGAACGGGGCCTTGACCTGCGTATAGCTGAGGTTGAGTTCGGCCTGCTGGATACTGGCTGCCGCCTGCTGCTGGGCGGCGACGTTGGCATCGCGCGCTGCCTCAGCCTTCTCAAGGTCCTGCTGCGTGGCAAAGGTCTTGGTCACAAGTGCCTTCTGGCGTTCAAATTCCGCCTCGGACTGCTTGACCGCCGCATCGGCGGACGCCTTGGCCGAGTTGGCCTGGTCGAGCGCAAGTTCGTAGGGCTGCGGTTCTATGACGAAGAGGACTGTTCCCGCCTTGACTGCATCCCCATCCCTGTAGTTGATTTCCTGGATAAAGCCCTGGACTCGGGCAACAAGCGCAGTTGCGTTGACGGACGACGTCGTGCCGGTTGCCTCCAGGAAGGGCGTTACATTCTGCTTGAGCGGCAATGCCACATCGACCTGGGGCGGCGGCGGCGCAACGTATGTGTTCTGTTCACTGCAGGCCGCAAGTAGGGCCATTCCCGCAACGAGCCCGGCAAAGACGATGGCCTCCCTCAAAAGTGAGGATGGCCCCTTCATGGTGCGTTCAAATGGTGAGAATCGTTGCGCGCGTGCCTCGTCGGGCGCGCAGGATGTTGGTCGGCGCCTTTCGGCATGGAACGCTATCGCACCTGCCATCAAACTCCCCAATTGCCGTTGGTTGCAGGCAAATCCTGGGTGATGCTACGTTATTCCGCCATCAAGGGATAGATCGTCATTGGCAAATTTTGGGAGCGTTGTCATGCGGTTGTTCTTGAGTTTCCTTGCCTTGGGCGTTGGATTTTCTGGCGGCACGTCACTCGCCCAAACGGCCGCCGAACGGCAGGCCTGCATGCCGGACTACGAGAAATATTGCACAGGTGTGGCTCCGGGGGGCGGGCGCATCATCGCCTGTCTGGCCAAACAGTTGGACAAGCTGTCGCCCGAATGCAGGAAGGTAGTTGAGACCCACGCGCCAAAGTAGGCGCCAAACGAGGCGTGCCCATCTTGATGCGAGAAAACCGCCGTTCATGCCGGGGTTTTATTCATCTCCTGTTGGCGGTGCCATTTCGATTGCAAGAGGAACCAGAAGTCCGGCATGATGGCGAATGACCGCTCGATGCGAAGGGCGATGTCATAGGTTATGGGATGCCGTCCGGCTATGATGGCATCGAGGGTCGCTACCGGCAGGTCAGCTTCTCTTGCAAAGTCTTCCACGGAAATGCCGCGAGACTGGATGCATTCAAGCAAATGCTGACCGGGGTGGATCGCCCAATGCGCAGTCCATCGATTGGCTGATGTATTCATCTTGCTTGCCGATCTGTTTCGCATGACACGGGCGAATTATCGTTGTGTCGCGTGTCAGACAAGTGAAAAAATCATGGCGCAAAGGCGGCAGGCAGGAACTGCCAATCAAGAACGCGTGAGCCGGCCTGTCCGGGGCCTGCCGGAAACCAAAGATATTGGACGGCGATGATTGTTCAGCGCCAACGGGCCGTGCTAGGCTTGAGCCCAATCCAACGCCAGCCCGCTCATCTTGGCTGGACCGATAAAAACGTTGGTTTCAATCGTCATCGGACTGGGAGAACTGCCATGGGCCTTCGCATCAATGACACTGCACCGGATTTTACCGCTGAGACCACACAGGGTGAGATCCATTTTCACGACTGGATCAAGGACAGCTATGCCGTGCTGTTCAGCCATCCGAAGGACTTTACACCTGTCTGCACGACCGAACTTGGCTATATGGCCGGCCTCGCTCCCGAATTTGCCAAGCGCAATGCCAAGATCATCGGCATCTCGGTCGATCCTGTCGAAAGTCATGCCAAGTGGAAGGCGGACATCAAGGCTGCGACCGGACACGAGGTCGACTATCCGTTGATCGGCGACAAGGAACTGAAGGTCGCCAAGCTCTACGACATGCTGCCGGCTGAGGCAGGTGAAACGTGCGAGGGCCGCACGCCTGCCGACAACGCGACTGTGCGTTCGGTATTCGTCATTGGGCCTGACAAGAAGATCAAGCTCACACTCACCTATCCGATGACGACTGGCCGAAACTTCGATGAGATCCTGCGTGCCATCGACAGTATCCAGCTGACGGCAAAGCACCAGGTGGCAACACCTGCGCAATGGAAGCAGGGCGAGGATGTGATCATCACTGCTGCTGTCTCGGATGAAGACGCCACGCAGCGCTTTGGCGAGTTCGAGCGCGTACTGCCCTATCTGCGCAAGACCAAGCAGCCACGGGCGTAAAAACCGTTTCGATCAGAGGGAGTGGTTCTGAATTCATCGCCGCCAGCGCCGAAGCGCAGGCGGCGATTGCTTGTCAGACTGTTTCAGGCGCAATGACGCCTTTCTTCAGAAGGAAGCACCCGTAAAAACGGGTCTCGCCGGTCGCAATAACGCAATAGGCCTTCTTGGCTTCTTCATAGAACGCGAAACGCTCAATGCCGTACATCGGCGTAGCCTTGCCTTCCGCCGCATCGACCTGCGCCTGCACTTCGCGTTGAACTGGCGGGAGTTCGTCTGGCGCTCCCATGACCTGCATGCGTCCCACGGACGGCTGTAGCGGCGTATCCAGCGGCAGGACCGATAATATGGCCTTTACGGCGCGGGCGGCTGACACATTGTCGATCCGCAGGAGTTTGCCCACTGTCGTTTGTCGTGCAATGGCATCGGAAGGAAAGTTGGTATCGGAAATCACCAGCGTGTCAGCGTGACCCATGGACCGCAAGGCGTGCAGCACGTCCGCGTTGAGCGCCGGGTCAATATTCTTGAGCATGAACTTCCTCCAGAGTTTCACAGATCATCGACTATTCCTACTCCCCGTAAGGAATCCAGATATTCTTTACATCGACCGCCCGGCGCAGGAACAGCGTTCCTTCGGCGGCTGTGCGATCGTACCAGTCGGTTGCCTTGCCATAATCAACAAACGTGCGCTTGAGATTGCCAACCGACAGCTTCTCCACGATTGTCGACAGCTCCGCGCTGCCAAAGGCCCAAAGCGCATCGACGTCGTTGTGGGCCGCAAGGGTCGTGGCAAGGTCCATCGCCGATCCGGTGACGATATTGACGACGCCCGCAGGCACATCCGAGGTCTCCAGGATCGAATAGAAGTCCGTTGCGGAAAGCGGATATGCCTCGCTCGGCACAGCGACGACGCGATTGCCCATTGCGATCAACGGCGCAATCAGGCTGACAAAGCCAAGAAGCGGCGCCTCCGGCGGACAGATGACACCGGCCACCCCCAAAGGCTCCGGCATGGCCAGCGCGGCACCGCGCAGCGGTGGCGCATGAACGACGCCCTCAAACTTGTCCGCCCAGGCGCCATAGGTGAAGAGCCGCGCGATCGAAGCCTCCACCTCTGCCCTTGCCGCGGCGGCCGAAGCACCGGTCATGGCGACAAGGCGCGCAGCAAATTCATCGGCGCGTCCGCTCAAGTTCTCGGCGATATAATAAAGAATCTGCGCACGATTATGCGTCGTCGCGCCCGACCATGCGGATGCTGCCTTCGCAGCCGCCACGGCATTGCGAATATCCTTGCGATTGCCCTCGCCGACTTCACCGATCAGTTTGCCCCTGGGCGAGATGACGGCGCGCGAATAATTGCCGTCCGGCCGCGCCTGCTTGCCGCCGATGAACAGCTTGGCCGTGCGGTCGATCACTGGCAGGGAAAAATCCCCCGTGACAGGCTTGCTTTGAGGAACGGCTGGCAGGACACGCGTCTTGCGGCCGATCCACGCCTTCGGTTTCAAATATTCAAAGCAGCCTTCGCGCCCGCCTTCGCGGCCGAAACCAGATTCCCGTTTTCCGCCAAAACCGACCGAAGCATCGAAAAGATTCGTCGCATTGACCCACACGACGCCGGCGGCGAGTTTGGCCGAAACGTTCAGCGCCAGTCCGATCGTTTCGCTCCATACGCTGGCGGAAAGCCCATAGCGCGAATTGTTGGCAAGCTCGATGGCTTCCTCTGGCGTGCGGAACGTCATGGAAACTGCAACCGGTCCGAAGATCTCTTCCGTTGCGACGATCGAGGTTGGCTGCACGCCGCTTAGAAGTGTCGGCGGATAAAAGCTCCCAACCTTTGGCATATCGATCTTGGGCTGGTGAAGGACTGCGCCTTCGGCAAGCCCCTTCTTGACCAGCAATTCGATCCGGTCCAGTTGCACTGGCGCGACGATCGCGCCCATGTCGATGCACTTGTCGAGGGGCGGTCCGACCCGCAGCGTCTGCATCCGGCGCTTCAGTCGATCATGGAAAAGCCTGGCAATGCCTTCCTGAACAATGAGCCGGGAGCCGGCACAGCAAACCTGTCCCTGGTTGAACCAGATGGCATCGACGACCCCTTCGACGGCCCCGTCGATGTCGGCGTCATCAAAGACGATGAATGGCGACTTGCCACCAAGTTCGAGCGTCAGAGACTTGCCGCTACCTGCCGTGCGTTCCCGGATCATGCGGCCGACTTCAGTCGATCCGGTGAAGGCGATCTTGTCGATATCATCGTGATCGACGATCAACGCGCCGCTCTCGCCCTCGCCGGTGACGATGTTAAGGACACCCGCCGGAAGGCCTGACGCCGCTGCAAGCTCTGCAAACAGCAGCGCCGTGAGTGACGTAAATTCGGCTGGTTTGAGAACAAGCGTGTTGCCGAGCGCCAGCGCCGGAGCAATTTTCCAGGCGAGCATAAGGAAGGGAAAGTTCCAGGGAATGATCTGCCCGACAACGCCGACGGGAACGTGATCGGCAAATTCCGTGTCCTGAATCTGGGCCCAGCCGGCATGATGATAAAAATGCCGGGCGGCGAGCGGGACATCGATATCGCGGGTTTCGCGGATCGGCTTGCCATTGTCGATTGCTTCGACCACGGCGATCAGGCGCGCGTGCCGCTGGATCATCCGGGCGAGCGCGTAGAGGTGGCGGGCGCGGACGTGGCCAGGCAACTTCGCCCAGGCAGCCTGGGCCTTGCGCGCAGCGCCCACCGCCTTGTCCACATCGGCTTTCGCTGCGATGGCAAGTCTGGCGAGAAACTTGCCCGTGGCGGGCTCGAACGTGTCGAAGGACTTGCCCGATGCCGCCGGCGTGAACGCGCCATCGATGAAGTGGCCAAAACTGGAGTTGTGACGCGTTAACCAGGCCCGGGCTTCGGTGTCGGATTCGGGCGCCGGCCCGTAGGACATTTCGTCAAAATAACTCGCGACTGTCATGGCATTATCCGATCGGGTGTCTGTTGAGCGCGGAATAGGCGCCCGTAACGTGATGTTCCAGTTGCCGCTCTATGTCGGCGAGAAGGCTTGACGCGCCGACACGGAAGAGTTCCGGTTCCAGCCATTCGCGGCCGAGCTCGTCTTTCATCAGGAACTGATAATTGAGCACGTCCTTTGCCGCCGAGATTCCGCCGGCCGGCTTGTAGCCGATTTTAATGCCGGTGCGCTCCTCATAGGCGCGGATCATGCGCAGCATGACGAGCGTCACAGCAAGGGTGGCGTTCACGCCCTCTTTTCCGGTGGATGTCTTAATGAAATCGGCGCCAGCCATCATGCACACCAACGAGGCACGCGCCACATTGCGCAAGGTCTTCAGATCACCGGTTGCAAGGATTGCCTTGATATGTGCGTCGCCGCAGGCGGACCGATAATCCTGCATTTCGTCATAAAGCGCCTGCCAGTTGCCGGTCAGCACATGCTCGCGGGTGATGACAATGTCGATTTCCTTGGCGCCGTCCGCAACGGAAGCCTCGATCTCCTTAACCTTCAGGTGGTGTGGGCTGAGACCGGCCGGAAAGCCGGTGGACACAGCAGCAACCGGAATACCTGAATTGCCGAGCGCTTCCACTGCCGTTGTTACGAAGCGATGGTAAACGCACACGGCCCCTGTCGTGATCGACCGACTGCCCATGCCCATAGCTTCAAGAAGGTCCCGCCTGACCGGGTTCATCGCCTTGGCGCAAAGCCGCTTGACCCTTTCAGGCGTATCGTCACCATTGAGCGTCGTCAGATCGATACAGGTTACGGCTTTTAGCAGCCACGCCGCCTGTGCATCCTTTTTTACGGTCCGTCGCCCCGGAAGGCTCGCCACACGCCGCTCGACCGCCGACAAATTAACCCGCGCATCCACGACCCAGGAAAGATCAAGCTCCATACCGGGATTGCGCGGCCAGCCATTTGTCTTGGCATCATCCCCGATTTTCCTCACGGGTGGCCTTGCTGCTGCAACCCCACTGTCGTCAGGTGCTGTGGTTATCCGGATTTTTTCCACGCAGAACATCCTCCAGCCGTGGCATTATTGTAGCACAGGCGCTTCGTTGTCGGTGGCCAGAGCGTTCTGGTTATCCACGCCGAGTGTTAATTGTTACGATCATGCCAAAGTTTTGTTATTTTTCTATCAAATCGGATATCCCGTCAAGGGACTTTGGGCAGGTCGACCTCGCCATCCTCGGTGATGATTGCCTGGAAGGCCGCAACGGGCGCGAAGATGACGGGCTTTATCTTGCCGATTTTGCTCGTGTCTGCAACGAGAAGGCTCATTTCGGCGAGTTCAATGACCCTCTGCTTGACGGGAGCCTCGTGAAAGTGGGCGCAGGACGCGCCGCGGTTCAAATCGAGGCCAGCGGCGGAAATGAACGCGGTATTGATGCCAAGCTTACCCAGCGTTTCAAGGCCCGAATCGCCTGAAAAGGAAGCCGATGATGGGTAGTAAAGCCCGCCCAGCATCACCAGGCTGACGTTCGGCCGACGGGTGAGCCTTTCGGCAACATTGAGCGCATAGCATATCGCGGTGATCTTGTAGTCCGCTGGCACGTGGTCGATGAGACTGAGGAGTGTGGTGCCGCAATCGATGAAAATGGTATCGTCAGGACGAACGTATCTTGCCGCATGCGCGCAGGCCTTTGCCTTGGCCGCTGCATGGCTGTCCACCGCCTGCGACAAATCGTACGGACCGTCATTCCAGAAATCACCCGCCGGAACAATGTGCCCGCCGAGATAGCCAAACTGGTCGGGGTTTTCAGCAACATCGCGGCGAACGGTCATCTCGGAAACGTTGAGAAGCACGGCCGCATCCTTGAGACGCAGCACCCGCCGCGACCGCAGCGCTCCCGAAAGATCGGCTATTCGCCGTGCCTTGCGGCTTACCATGCATTTCCTCCCGAAAGCTTTGACCGAGACTGTCACAACTGTTAGAAACATAACAGATTGTTTTTAAGCGGCAATGAAACGCACGAACAGGCGCACAATGCCAAGCGCCACCGGAAGGGGTCGTCGCCCAACCCGAAATGAGCACGAGCCACCCTTTGGCGCCGTTGCTCCACTTTTCTGATATCTTGACGCAGATTCTTTGTCGTTACCTATACAACTTGCCAAAGAGACTACTTACATCTTTGGTGAAGGAAAGACGACGAAAGGTGATCGTCACCTCATTGCAGACACAACTATGTGCCTAATTTGCATGTACACGAGATAACAACAATTAGTGTCTTGCACAGTGGAGCGACTCACCTGACAGTGTAACCATTCGGCATGCAATCCTCTGAGCGGAGGGGCGGCCCCTTCAGCTCAAGTTCCTTCGAATTTGCATGCGCTGGAGGTCGATTATGACGACGCAGGCATCTGACGTATTTAGTCTCTTCTCGGAGATCTATAGCAGCGAAAAGCAGGAAGAGATGAGCCTGCAAGAGTACCTGCTGGCCTGCCGTAATGATCCAAAGATGTTTGCCACTGCTTCTGAACGCATGGTGGATGCTATTGGTGAACCGACCCTGATCGACACCAGCACCGATGAGCGTCTTGGCCGCATATTCCTCAATCGGACAATCAAGATTTATCCTGCCTTTGCAGACTTTTATGGGATGGAAGACACGATCGAGCGCATCGTCGGCTATTTCCGCTACGCCGCGCAGGGTCTTGAGGAGCGCAAGCAGATACTCTATCTGCTCGGCCCGGTCGGTGGTGGTAAGTCGTCACTTGCCGAACGGTTGAAGCAATTGATGGAGCGTCGCCCCATCTACACGCTGAAGGCCGGTAGCCAGATCAGCCCCATATTCGAATCGCCCCTCGGCCTGTTTCAACCCGACCGTATGGCCGGGCTTCTTGAAGACAAGTACGGCATATCGCGCCGCCGCCTCAATGGCCTGATTTCGCCGTGGGCGTCAAAGCGGCTCGATGAATTTGCCGGCGACATCTCCAAGTTCGGCGTCGTGAAATTGACCCCGTCGCGCCTGCGCCAGATCGGCATCGCCAAGACTGAACCGGGCGATGAGAACAACCAGGACGTTTCTTCGCTCGTCGGCAAGGTGGATATCCGCCAGCTCGAGAATTTCAGCCAGGCCGATCCTGACGCCTATTCCTATAGCGGCGGCTTGAACCGGACGACGCAGGGCATGCTCGAATTCGTCGAAATGTTCAAGGCGCCGATCAAGGTCCTGCACCCGCTTTTGACGGCGACCCAGGAAGGCAACTATAACGGCACCGAGAACTTTGGTGCATTCCCATTCCAGGGGATCATTCTCGCTCACTCGAACGAATCCGAATGGCTGCAGTTCAAGAACAACAAGAACAACGAGGCCTTCCTTGACCGCATGTCGGTCGTCAAGGTCCCCTATTGCCTGCGGGTTACCGAGGAAAAGCAGATCTACGAAAAGCTTTTGCGCGAGAGCGAACTTGTCAGCAACCCCTGTGCGCCGGAAGTGCTGGAAATCCTCAGCCGCTTCACGGTCTCGACACGGCTTGCCGAACACGAGAATTCACCGCTTTACACGAAGATGCGGGTCTATGACGGTGAGAACCTGCGCGAGTCTGATCCGAAAGCAAAATCTGTGCAGGAATACCGTGATGCCGCAGGTGTCGACGAAGGCATGAACGGCATAAGCACCCGGTTTGCCTTCAAGGTCCTGTCAGAGACATTCAACTATGATACCAAGCAGGTCGCGGCCGACCCCGTGCATCTGATGTATGTGCTTGAGCAATCCGTCAAACGCGAGCAATTCCCGCAGGAGATCGAACAGAACTATCTCGATTTCATCAAATCAGAGCTTGCGTCCCGTTACGCCGAATTCATCGGCCACGAAATCCAGAAGGCCTATCTCGAATCCTATAGCGAATATGGTCAGAACCTTTTCGACCGCTACATTTCCTATGCCGATGCCTGGATTGAGGACCAGGACTACAAGGACCCGGATACCGGACAGATACTCAACCGCAGCATTCTCGACAGCGAACTGTCGCAGATCGAAAAGCCGGCCGGCATCGCCAATCCGAAGGACTTCCGCAACGAAGTCGTGAAGTTCACCCTTCGTGCCAAGGCGAAGAACAATGGCCGCAATCCCTCGTGGACGAGCTACGAAAAGTTGCGCGAAGTCATTGAGAAGCGCATGTTTGGCCAGGTGGAGGACCTTTTGCCGGTCATCAGCTTCGGTTCGAAGAAGGATGGCGCTACCGAGAAACAGCATACGGAGTTTGTCCAGCGCATGGTCGAACGGGGTTATACGGAACGGCAGGTTCGTAGACTGGTCGATTGGTACATGCGAGTAAACAAGGCGGGGTGATCGCCGAAGGAAGGTGCGTGCATGCCCAGCTTCATCGATCGCCGCCTTAATCCGAAGGACAAAAGCCTCAGCAATCGCCAGCGCTTTCTGCGCCGCGCGCGCGGCGAGTTGAAGCGTGTCGTCCATGAAAAGATAAAGTCCGGCAAGATCGTCGATGTCGACGCTGGCCACAGGGTTCCTTTTCCCCTTGACGGAACCAGCGAGCCGAGCTTTCAGCCGGACCGCAGCACGGGCCGACGCGAGCACGTGCTTCCTGGAAACAAGGAATTCATCTCCGGCGACCGTCTGGCCAAACCTGGTCAGGGTGGCGGGACGGGCGCTGGCAAGGGCGCAGCGGCTGAGGGCGATATGGAGGACGATTTTCAGTTCGTCCTGTCGCGCGAGGAGGTACTTGATCTGTTTTTCGAAGATCTCGAGCTTCCGGACATGGTCAAGTCCAGTCTCAAGGAAGCCGTTACCTTTCGCTCGCGCCGCGCCGGCTTTACCATCGCCGGGTCCCCGACCAACATCAATGTCGGCAGGACCATGCGCAACAGCTTTGGCCGGCGCATAGCGCTGCAGCGTCCGAAACTTTCCCAGGTGGAAGCCCTGGCCAAGGATATCGAGGAACTTGAAGCAAAGCATCCAAAGGCGGGAAGTGCCTCATTCGACCGACTGGCCAAGATGCGCAGCGAAATGGAACGTCTCGAACGTCGGCGCAAGGTTGTCGGCTACATCGATCCGGTCGACATTCGCTTCAATCGTTTCGAGCCGCAGCCACTGCCCAATGCCAGTGCAGTCATGTTCTGCCTGATGGACGTTTCCGGTTCCATGGGTGAACGCGAGAAGGATCTTGCAAAACGCTTCTTCGTTCTCCTCCACCTTTTTTTGAAACGCCGTTACGAGCGCATCGATATCGTCTTCATCCGTCATACCCATCAGGCCCACGAGGTCGATGAAGAGACCTTCTTTCGCAGCACCCAAAGCGGCGGTACCGTGGTATCGACGGCGCTGGAGGAGATGCAGCGCATTATCCTCGAACGGTATCCCAGTCGGGATTGGAACATATACGCCGCACAGGCATCGGACGGCGACAACCTTGCCGGCGATTCGGAACATTGCGTCAATCTGCTGAATAAAGACATCATGAAGCTTTGCCAGTATTATGCCTATGTCGAGATCCTGGACGAACGCGAGAGTGCCATATTCCGCTCCACTGATAATGGCACCTCACTGTGGCGTTCCTATCGACAAGTGGGGGAGAATTGGCGAAACTTCCAGATGACGCGAATAGCCAAACCAGGCGACATCTATCCGGTGTTCCGCCAGCTCTTCGCCAAGCAACCATCTTCCGCCAAGAACGGCTGAGCGGGGTGACAGATGAGTAAGAGTGCGGGCGCTTCCGACCTTCTGTTCAACGGGTCCGATTGGACTTTCGACACATTGTCCCGCACCTACGACGCCATCAAGGAAGTTGCCCTCACGGATCTCGGCCTCGACTGCTATCCCAATCAGCTCGAGATCATTTCGTCCGAACAGATGCTGGATGCCTATTCCTCCAACGGAATGCCGCTGATCTATCAGCATTGGTCGTTCGGCAAACATTTCGTCTACGAGGAATATCTTTATCGCAAGGGCCGGCGTGGCCTCGCCTACGAAATCGTCATCAACTCCAATCCTTGCATCGCCTACCTGATGGAAGAAAACACGATGGCCCTGCAGGCACTGGTCATCGCCCATGCCTCCTTCGGCCACAATCATTTCTTCAAGAACAATTATCTGTTCAAGCAGTGGACCGACGCCAGCGCCATCCTCGACTATATGGAATTTGCCAAGGGCTATGTCGCACGCTGTGAGGAGAGATATGGTTTTGCTGCCGTCGAATCGATCCTCGACGCGGCTCACACGCTGATGGACCAGGCGGTGTTCCGCTATCGCCGTCCGCCACGTATTTCATCGGCGAAGGAACAGGCGCGCGTACGCGAACGTCTTGACTATGAGGAACGGATCTTCAGCGACCTCTGGCGGACCTTGCCGCAGCCAAGACAAAGCGAGGATACGACCGAGGCGGAGATGGAGGCGCAGGAGCGCAAGAAGGCGCTCAATCTGCCGGAGGAGAATCTCCTTTATTTTCTGGAGAAGAACAGCCTCATTCTCGAACCCTGGGAGCGCGAGGTCCTGCGCATCGTGCGCGTTGTCGCGCAGTATTTTTACCCGCAGCGGCAGACGAAGGTGATGAATGAAGGTTGTGCGACCTTTGTCCACTATACCATCATGAACATGCTCTTCGACCGGGGAAGGATCAGCGAAGGGCAGCTTCTGGAAATGCTGCACAGTCATTCCAATGTGGTATTTCAGCCGGGCTTCGACGATCCTCGTTTCTCAGGCCTCAACCCTTACGCGCTCGGTTTTGCCATGATGCAGGATATCGAGCGTATCTGTACACAGCCCACGGCCGAGGACCGCGACTGGTTCCCGGAATTTGCTGGCAATGGCGACTGGCGCGGTACGCTGCTCGACGCCTGGGCCAATCACCGGGACGAATCCTTCCTGCTGCAATATCTGAGCCCTGCATTGATCCGCAAGATGCGCCTTTTTGCCCTCGACGACGAATCCAATGAGAAGCACTACCAGGTCGCGTCGATCCACAATGAGCGCGGCTATGAAAAAATCCGCAGCTCCCTTGCCCGCAGCTACGACGTCGGCATGAACCAGCCGAATATTCAGGTCGTCGATGTCGACCTTCTCGGCAATCGGCACTTGCGGCTGCAGCACACCGCGCGCGACGGCATCGTGCTTGGCGAGAGCACGCGCGATGCGACTTTGCGCCATGTTCGCCGCCTGTGGGGCTACGACGTCAGCCTCGTTGGTGTCGATGCCGGCTCAGGCAATGTCCTTTACGAGGTATCGACGGACAAGTTTGCGGACTAATCAGGCGATCTGGTTCAGGTAGGGAGCCTGTGCTCGCGGCGATCGCTTTCGGTCACATTGGCAAGGTCGATTGCCATTTGCAGCTTGGCTGCATGGCGAAACGAGGGTTCGAGCGTGACACCGAGCGCGACCGCCTCGACGAAGCGCTGATAGTTCGTTGGAACCGGCTCCACGTCCATCTCCTTCCAGGTCGCGGTCTCAATATCCTCGTCGAGGCAGGCAAAGAGTTTGGAGCCGTCATGGCGGTGGACCACCTCCAGCGCACCCTTGTCGCCATAAATGCGCAGGCGCAGTTCGTTGACATGGCCTGTTGCCCAACGGCTCGAATGCACGACGCCGAGGGCCCCATTGGTAAAGCTGACGCTCATGGTGAAACTGTCATTGGCATCGAGTTCATACTCGCCGATACGATTGCCCTCCGCCTTGTCGAAGGTCTTCAGCCGGCAAAACACCTCGTCAATTTCCGTGTCCGTGCCATAGACGACGAAATCGAGAATGTGGACTCCCACATCGCCCAGAGTGCCGTTTGAACCGTGCTTCTTCGACAGCCGCCACAGCCACTGGCTTTGGCTGCGCCAGTCGCCCCATTGTTTCGACACCAGCCAGCTTTGCAGATAGGATGCCTCGACATGCTTGACCATGCCGATCCGCCCGCTCGTCACCAGTTTGCGTGCCGCCTGCAACTGGGCAACGTTGCGATAGGTCAGGTTGACCATGCCGACGAGATTGGCAGCTTCGGCCCTGTCTGCCATGTCCATGGCGTCCCCAAAGTTGGTCGCCAGCGGCTTTTCGCAGAACACGTGCTTGCCGGCGGCCAAACACTCAAGCGTGGTGGCATGGTGCGCACCGTCAGGGGTCACATTGGCGACCGCATCGAATTCACCCCAGGTGAGTGCATCTTCCAGCGAGGTGAACGCCCTTTCAATGCCATATCTCGCGCGAAACGCTTCGGCGCGCTCGGGATCGACGTCAACGGCAGCGGCAAGCGTCACCGTGTCGATCGCGAGGAAACTTCGCGCATGCGCGTTGGCCATGTGGCCGGTACCCAGGATCAAAAGACGCATTGATCGAGTCTCTCCTGATGAAGGCGTGGTCGTTTCCCATAGGCATTGCAGCGAGATGCCGTTGCTGACGCAGATCTGTTAGCGCAAGCCCTCCTCGCCCGGCGCATGCAGGCTGCCGCCACGCGACTTGATCGGTTCAAGCGCCTGGTCGACCGGCACGTTCGGCGCCATCGTTATAGTGGCATGGCGATCAGGATTATAGGCCCAGTTCACCGCGTTGCGCAGAACCAGTCCCACGGTTTCGTCATGATAGGTCGGATAGGTCTCATGGCCAGGACGGAAGTAGAACACATTGCCCGCACCCCTGCGATAGGTCAGGCCCGAGCGGAAGACTTCACCACCCTGGAACCACGACACGAAAACCGTCTCGAGCGGTTCGGGCACGGAAAAAGGTTCGCCATACATTTCCTCGTTCTCGATCTCGAAATAGGCGGGCAGCTCCCTTGCGATGGGATGGCCCGGATTGACGACCCAGAGTCGCTCCCGCTCGCCGGCTTCTCGCCAATTGAGCGCGCAGGGCGAACCCATCAGGCGCTTGAAGATTTTCGAGAAGTGGCCGGAATGAAGGATGATCAGCCCCATGCCTTCCCAGACGCGCTTTGCCACGCGTTCGACGATCTCGTCGGCAACATCGCCATGGGCGCGGTGGCCCCACCATATGAGAACGTCGGTTTCATCGAGTGCCTTATCGGTCAAACCATGCTCGGGCGCTTGCAACGTCGTTGTCTTGATCGACAGGTTGCTGTCGGCGGCGAGCAGTTTTGCAATCTGGTTGTGCATGCCTTCGGGGTAAATCTCGGCGACGGTCTTGTTCATCTTTTCATGAACATTCTCGCCCCAGACAAGTGTTCGGATAGCCATTTCTGTGTCCTGTTCATTGCGGTTGGGAAGAGTGTGTATTGTCTAGCTGTGCGCCGCCGGCCTGCCCGACTGGTCGAAGCGGTGAATATTGTTGTTGATAGGCGAGATGAAGAGCCGCTCGCCAGGCTGTTGACGCGCCGTCCCATCCTGCCTCACGACAAGCGGATCCTTTGCGCCGATGTCGATATAGAGGTAGGTGTCGGAGCCGAGGTTCTCGGCAAGAATCAGTTTGCCGTCCCAGGTTCCATCCTTTTGACTGATCTGAAGGTGTTCCGGCCGCACACCCAGCGTATGGGCCCCGTAGGTTTGGGCGTATTTGTCCGTCAGAAAGTTCATTTTCGGGGACCCGATGAAGCCGGCTACAAAAATCGACTGCGGATTTTCATAGAGTTCGAGTGGTGTGCCAACCTGCTCGACGATCCCGTCGCGCAGCACACAGATGCGATCGGCGAGCGTCATTGCCTCGACCTGATCATGCGTCACGTAGATCATCGTCGTTTCATGCATGCTCGCGTGCAGCTTGGCGATCTCAAGCCGTGTCTGCACCCGCAAGGCCGCGTCGAGATTGGACAGCGGCTCATCGAAAAGGAAAACCTTGGGATCGCGCACGATTGCCCGGCCAATGGCAACGCGCTGGCGCTGACCGCCGGAGAGCTGCTTCGGCAGCCGGTCCAGATAGGCGCCAATCTGTAGCATTTCCGCTGCCTTGTGTACCCGCCGCTTGATCTCGCCAGCATCGCCCTTGGCCAGTTTCAGACCGAAGGCCATGTTGTCGAAGACGGTCATGTGCGGATACAGAGCGTAGGATTGGAACACCATTGCGATACCTCGCTGAGACGGCGTCAAGCTGTTGACGATCTTGTCATCGAAGGCAAGCGTGCCGGACGTTATATCCTCCAAACCCGAGATCAGGCGCAACAGCGTCGACTTTCCGCAACCGGACGGGCCGACAAAAACCATGAACTCGCCTGGATCGATTTCGAGGTCGACCCCCTTGATTACGTCGAACGTACCAAAGGATTTGCGGACAGCATCAAGATGAATTGCGGTCATTCGAAGAACTCCTTAACCCTTCACCCCGCCGGCGGTGAGACCAGAGATGATCCTGCGTTGGAAGATCAGAACGAGCGTGACGAGCGGTACCGTTACGATGACGGATGCCGCCATGATCGTGCCCCATGGAATTTCATGCGAACTTGCTCCCGAAAGCAGCGCGATGGTAACCGGGACGGTCCGTGTTTCGGTCGATGAAGTGAAGGTGAGAGCAAACAGGAATTCGTTCCAGGCTGCGATAAATGCCAGAAGCCCGGTGGTCACCATTGCCGGCCACATCAACGGCAGGAACACCTTGGTGATGATCACCCATGGCGTTGCGCCGTCGACGATCGCCGCCTCCTCGATCTCAAGCGGCAGATCCCGCATGAAAGTCGTCAGAACCCAAACCGTGAAAGGCAGGGTAAAGATCGTATAGGAAAAGACGAGGCTCCACAGCGTGTTGTAGAGCCCGAGGAAGCGAACAACCTCGAACAAGCCAGCGAGCACGGCAATCTGCGGAAACATCGAAACGGATAGAATGGTCATCAACAGCAAGGAGCGGCCGCGCAAACGCACCCGCGCCAGGGCGAAGGAAGCCGTTGTCCCGATCAAAAGGGCCAGTACCACGACGAGGGTCGAGACGATAACCGAGTTCACGAGGTTACGAGTGAAACTTCCGGCGCCAATGACGTATCTATAATTTTCCAGCGAAAATGAGCTCGGCCAATATTCGACTGTAAAGAGCGCAGTGCCGGATTTGAAGCTTGTAATGATCGCATAATAGAACGGGAACACGGCCACGACGACAATGAGCGCAACAAGCCCGTAAAAGGCTGTTTTCTTGATGAAGTTCCACATCATGCGTGGTCGCCTCCATCCATTGTGACGCGGCCAAGCCAGATCGCTACCACCGTCATCAGGGCAATGATAAGGAAAAGCAGCGTCGATTGCGCTGAGCCGTAGGCGAACTTGTCGAATTCGATCAGGTTTTCGCGCGCCAATACGGACATGGTTTTCGTCTGGGAGCTATTGGGCGTCAGGACATAGATGAGGTCAAAGATTCGCATGGCATCGAGCAGCCGGAAGATAATCGCGACCATGAGTGCAGGCTTTACCAGCGGCAGGGTAATGCGGAAGAATTGCCTGACTGGATGGACACCATCAATATGGGCGGCCTCGTAGACATCCTTCGGGATCATCTGCAAACCGGCAAGAATCAGAAGCGCCATGAAGGGCGTGGTTTTCCAGACATCGACGATCAGCACCGCCGTCATGGCCGTGTCGGCACTGGCTGTCCAGGCGATCGGCTGATTGATCAAATGGAGCCGCAGGAAGAGGTCATTTACAATCCCGAACTGATCATTGAGCATCCACCCCCACAGACGCGCAGAAACGATGGTGGGGATCGCCCAGGGAATGAGGATTGCCGCACGTACGAGGCCTCTGCCCTTGAAATCGGCATTGAGGACGAGCGCGACGATCATACCGAAGAATGCTTCAAGTCCCACGGAGACGACGCTGAAACGGACCGTGTTCCATACGGCATTCCACCAGGCGGGATCGACGAGGATTCCGGAATAGACGGTGCGACCGCTTTTCAGCTGAATCCAGGATAGATAGTTCTTCAGTCCCACCCATTTTGCCGCGCTCATATTGGTGAGTGACGCATCGGTGAAGGAGAAATATATCGTCCGCAGCAGCGGCCAGCCGGCAACAACGGCAAGCGCGATGATCATCGGGATGAGAAACAATTGCGCTGAGCGTGCGCGCTGACGCAGAAGTTCCGAGCGAGCGGTATAGGACGACATGGCGATATTTCCTGTCCGGTCCGGCGTCATGGTTCTGGGCTATCAATCAGGCAGACGGTGCGAATGGTGTCGGGGAGGCTCGCAACTCCATGCGCACCGTGCCCTTTTTGCTGGCAGGCCTACCAGCTACCTCCCTGAAGCTCCGTAAGCTTCGCTTCGAGAAGTTCAAGGTTTTCGGCCGCCGTGCCATTGCCGGACAGTGTGTCATGCACCGCGCTCCAGAACAAATTGGACACTTCGTTGTATTTCACCTTGGTCGGCGCGGACGGACGCGGAACCGAGGTTTCGAAAACCGGCTTCCAGTTGGGAACGATCGGCTGTGCGGCAGCAATATCCTTGTCATCATAAAGCGCTTTGATCGTCGGCATGCTGGCGAGGGCAATCGCCCGTTCCTTCTGCTGCTGGGGAGCCGCCAGGAAGAGTGCGAGCTTGATCGCCTCCTGCGGCGACTTCGAATACTTGGATACCGCAAGATTCCAGCCGCCGAGTGTCGCGGCCGAGCTTTGGCCTTCCTTCCCGCTTGGCAGCGGAGCAATGTCGAATTTACCCTTGACTGCACTGTCACCACTACCGCTCAAGGCATAGGCATAGGGCCAGTTGCGCATAAAAACCGCATTGCCGGTCTGCCAGATGCCGCGGGCTTCTTCTTCCGTATAGGCAAGCACGCCCTTCGGTGAGATCGTATCGACCCATCCCTTGGCCCGTTCAATGGCGGCCACCGCGTCGGGATTGTTGATGGAGATCGTACCATCGGGCTCGACGATCTGGCCGCCGCCCGACGACTTTACCCATTCAAGCGCATTGCATGTGAGCCCTTCATAAGCATTGCCCTGAAACACGAAGCCGTACATGCTCTTGTTTCCGGCCGCGCGCTCGCCGTCCTGTATTTCCTTGGCGCTCGCCGCCATCTCGTCCCAGCTCTTGGGAACCGGCTTCTTGTACTTTTCGAGCAGATCCTTGCGATAATAAAGTGCTGGCGCATCGGTGAACATCGGGAGCGCAACGAGTTTGCCGTCAACCGTCTGACTCTCGATGATCGAGGGTATGTGCTGGGCGATAACGTCTTTTGCCGCCTCCTTCAGATCAAGGAACTGGTCGGCCAGTTGCGGGGCCCATATTACATCGGTGCGGTAGACATCGATGTCGGAATTGCCGGCAGCAAGCCATAGCCTATACTGGCCGAAATTGTCAGAGCTGTTGGAGGGCATGGCGACAATCGACACCTTGTTGCCCGTTTCCTTTTCGAACCGGTCGAGTTGCTGGCGCAGAAACTCGCGTCCATTGCCCGTGTCGCCGGATACAATTGCCAGATTTGCGGCAAATGCTGTCGAAGCCAACAACGACGCGGTCAATATCGTCGCAACGAATGATTTCGCTTTCATCATTTCCTCCCAGTATTTGATGGAACGGATCTCCGCAGCCATGGCGAACCCGCTGCGTCGATAATAGTCCCCCGGCGTCCGAAAATAACCAAAATCCAAAGCGCTTTGGATAAAACCTGTCAGGGAGATTTTTGACTGTCAAGCGGCATTTTCGCCCATCCGAACCTGCGAACCGATCCGTCGCAATTGGACGGAGAGAATATATTTGCGATTTCAATCGGCTACGCAGATTTACTGCAAACCGCCTTGTTCCGACATCGTAATGCCCTCGGACTAAATCAAATGAGTTAGTCCTCGTGAATTCATCCAAACTTCAAAGCGCTTTGGAAATATGCTATGGCACGATTGGCAATCTACAGTCATATCTGCCGCGCGCTGGCCGGCAAATCGCATTCGTCATCGCATCGGAGCATTGATCGCCTACCATGAAGCTTAAGGATCTGGCTGAGCAACTTGGTCTTTCACAAACAACTGTCAGCCGTGCATTGAACGGTTATCCGGAGGTCAGCGAAGCGACCCGTGAACGGGTAAGTCAGGCTGCGCTCAGATACGGCTACAGCGCAAATGCGAACGCTCGTCGCCTCGCCATCGGACGGGTCGGCGCGATAGGCATTCTCATGCCCAACGACCGTAGCGATCGCTTTGGGCCACATACCAGCGAATTTTTTTCGGGCCTTGCTGAACGGCTGGCGCACGATGAGATGGATCTTCTGATGAGTCCGGTCATCGACAACAGCGAAATTGCCGCCTATCAGCGTCTTATCTCCAGTAAGCGTGTCGATGCGATGATCGTGACGGGACCTACTTTGATCGATGAGCGCGTCGCCATGCTGATCAAGGCCAAATTCCCTTTTGTGCTGCATGGGCAAACGAACATAGATGTGCCGCACGCCTGGCTTGATATCGACAATTGTGGCGCCTTCCGTCAAGCGACCACCCATCTTCTTGACCTTGGCCACAGGCGCATCGCCATGATCGACGGCCTCAAGGGCCATACGTTCTCGGAACATCGCGAGCTGGGCTACCGCGAGGCGCTCAAGGAGCGGGGCGTGATGGTCGATCCGCGCTTCATTGTCCACGACCGCTTTTCCGATGAGACCGGCTTTCGTGAAGCCCAAAAACTACTGTCCTACACACCGCACCCAACGGCTATCCTCGCCGGCTCAATGATGACGGCACTTGGCGTGTTCCGCGCGGTCCGCTCGAAAGGCTATCAGCTTGGCAAGGAAGTCTCGATCATCGCCCACGATGATGTCTTTCCCTATTTGAATGCAAGCAACATGGTGCCGTCGATGACAACGACCCGATCGTCCATCCGCGCCGCCGGAATCCGAATTGCCGAGATGCTGGTGCGTGTGCTCGACGGCGAACCGGTCGAAGACATACATGAAGTCTGGCCGGTGGAACTTGTCCTGCGACAATCAAGCGGCCCGCCGGTCCTTTCCGCGTGATCGCTTCAGCCGAGTTGGAACGTCGTGATACCAAAAAACCTATCCGCCCGAGCAACCATGCAAGGCCTGCCCGCACTGTTTGTGGGCGCACCCTGGAGAACCCGAGAAACGCATGGTTGTGGCTGTAACGGACCAGCGAGATCGCCACCCATCGACATTAGCGACGCGATACCCCTTTGGAGGTCCGCAGCCCAAAGCCGGCGCATCGTCAAGCACGGCGTGCCGGTTGTCCTCGGCCGCCGAATCGTTGATCGTGGCAAGTTGATTGCGTTGCGCCAATCGCATAACACGTCCCCTGCATTGCGGTAGCCTCCAACGGCCCTTCGACTTTTGACCCTCCCCACAGGGAAGGGCCATTTGCGATGGCTCCTATCGGATCGGAGGGGCGTACATGAGGCCGCCGGCATTCCACAGGGCGTTGATGCCCCGATCGATCTTGAGCGGGCTTTTCTTACCGAGGCTTCGCTCGAACATTTCCCCATAATTGCCGGTGGCGGAAACGACGTTATAGACCCAGCGCTGATCAAGCCCCATTGACTCGCCCGTATTGCCTTCGGCACCGAGGAAACGTCGCACTTCAGGGTTGTCCGATTCGAGCTGCGCGGCGACATTGTCCCTGGTGATGCCAAGCTCTTCGGCATTGATCAGCGCAAACAAGGTCCAGCGCACGATGCCGAACCAACGATCATCGCCCTGGCGTACCGCCGGTCCAAGCGGCTCCTTGGAGATGATTTCGGGTAGCACCATCGACGAATCGGGGTCAGTCAAGACCAGACGCTGCGCATAGAGCGCCGAGGCGTCGGTCGTATAGACATCGCAACGATCCGTGTTGAACGCGGCAATCGTCTGATCGGCCTTCTCGAACGAGATAATGTCGTATTTGATGTTGTATGCCTTGAAGAAATCGGCAGCGTTCATTTCCGTTGTCGTGCCGGTCTCGGTGCAGAGCGTTGCGCCGGACAGCTCCTTCGCGCTCTTTACTCCAACGGATTTCTTCACCATGAACCCCTGTCCATCGTAGTAGATGGTTCCGACAAAACGCATGCCCATGCCGGTATCGCGCGACTGTGTCCACGTGGTCTGACGCGACAAAAGATCGACTTCACCCGACTGCAGGGCGGCGAACCGTGCCTTTGTCGAAAGCGGAACATAGGTGACCTTTGCAGGATCGCCGAGTACTGCCGCTGCGACTGCCTGGCAGAAGTCGACGTCAAAGCCCGTCCATCGCCCCTTGTCGTCGGCATTCGAGAAACCGAGCACGCCTTCGCTCACGCCGCAATTGAGCTTGCCCCGTTCCTTGACAGTCGACAGCGTGTCGGCCGAAGCCGGCAATGCCGTGAAGGCGGTCGATGCCAGCAGCAATGCCAAAATGGATGTCGATTTCATCGTGTTCTCCCTGGTTATGACAGGACAAAGCCTTGCCCTGTCCCCGGGTGCTTACCCGGAGATCTCTGGTTTCAAGTTTGTTGATCTGCCGGCCCGGTTGTTGTCGAGGCGAGCAACGCCGGCGCCGTTCCCCGTTAGCCCTCGCTCATCACCGCCGCGAATGTCTCCTCCATAACCTCAATAAGAAGGTCTGCATTCGCACGGGTGAAAATCATGGGTGGACGCAGTTTAAGGATGTTGTCATAAGGTCCTTCCGTCCCCATCAGAACGCCGCGCTTTCTTGCTCCATTGTTGATTTTGCGCGCGATCTCAGTAGCTGGCTCTTTCGTCATACGGTCCGTGACGAGTTCGATACCGAGGAATAGACCTTGGCCGCGGACATCACCGATGACGTGGTAGCGCGCCTGCATGGTTTTGAAGCGCTCGAGGAGGTAGTTTCCTATTTCGCGCGCGTTGGCGCGAAGATTATCGCGTTCGATCACATCAAGCACGGCAAGGCCGACGGCGCATGAAACGGGATTTCCGCCAAACGTATTGAAATATTCCATGCCGTTGTTGAACGATGCGGCAATCTCGCGGTTCGTCACCACGGCCGCCATCGGATGTCCGTTTCCGATCGGCTTGCCCATGGTTACGATATCGGGAACGACGCCCTGCGTTTCGAATGCCCACCAATGGCTGCCGACCCGTCCAAATCCGACTTGCACCTCATCTGCGGCACAAATCCCGCCGGCCGCCCGAACCATCGAATAGACCTGCTTTAGGTATCCTTCCGGCAAGAAGACCTGCCCTGCAACGCTCGGAATGGATTCGGCCAGGAAGAGGCCCGGGCCTTTGCCGGCCTTGCGCATCGCGGCAATCTGGTCGGCGACACTCTGCGCATAGCGCTCAGTGATCGTGTCGACCGGCCAATCGACCGGCGCGCGGTAGGGGTCAGGAATGACCGCTTCATAGACGTGGGGCTTTTTGCCTTTGCCGCCCTTGCGCTTGTACTTGTAAGGGCTGAGGTCGATGAGTTCCTGGGTTGTGCCGTGATAGGCCCAATCGAGAACGATTGCCTCTTCGCGCCCGGTATGGGCACGCATCAATCTCAGCATGAGGCTGTTTGCCTCGCTGCCACTGCAGGCAAATGTTGCAACACACAGATCGGGTGGAAGGGTCGCCGTCAGCCGTTCAGCGTAATCAAGGATGTTGTCATGGAGATAGCGCGTATTGGTGTTGAGAACGCCTGCCTGTCGTCTCAAGGCCTCCACAACATCCGGATGTGCATGCCCGAGATGGCAGACATTGTTGAAGCAGTCGAGATAGGCCCGCCCCCGGTCATCGATCAGCCATGCCCCCTCCCCGCGTACGAATTTGATAGGCTCTGCATAGGATATGGACAGATTGGGCAAAAGCTTGGTCTTTCGCGCGCGAACGATCTCATTCCTGCTTCTTCCGGACTTTTCCAACGTCTCGTTCGGCAAGCCGGCAAAGACGGCAGGATCGGGGAAAAGCTCGGCCCAAACGGGAAGATAGACCGGCTCGCCTACCCCCAATATCTCTGTTGCCGACAAGCCTGTATCGACCGATAGCTGAAGGTGAAGGTGCGGCGCCCAGCCACCATTTTCGCAAGGAGCGCCCATTTCTGCAACGACGTCGCCGGCCGCGAGCTGATCTCCGGGACGAAGTCGATTTGTCGCCTCATGCGACAAATGTCCCCAAAGCGTGGCAAAGGGTGGACATCCCGAGGGGGCGTGCTCGAGCTTTATCAGGCAGCCATACCCCAGTGGATCGTCTTCGATCACCACTTCTTTCACCGTTGCGGCGATGGGTGTGAAGAGTTTCGTGCCGGCGTGCATGAACAGATCAAGCCCCAGATGCCTGGTGCGCCGCGTTCCCGGGATGAAGCGCGACTCAAACATCTTCCCGGCATAGACCGAACGTTCCTCACCCCAAGGTCCGATGCCAAGCTCGACATTGTGATCGGTACAATACCTATCCCACCACTGCATCGCCTTATCCGGTTCCCCGGCGCCCGAAAGCAGGGTCATGGGGTTTTGCGGATCGCCGTAGGGGACGAGATCCTTGGCCAGTCGCGCTGGATGGGTGGCGAGGATCGGGGTGAATGTCTTGCTGTTTTCCTTGATCCATTGGGCAACCGACGTCGCACCCGGATATGCCTCATAGCCGCAAGCATGGCGCAGGATGGCGGTTGCAAAACCGGAATTCATCCGGTCGAGGCGGCGCAACAGGTTCCAGGCGGGCGCCTCGCTGACCTGAAGGTAAGGATTATCGGCGGTCTTGTCGCTGCGCTGGGCCGACATGGTCACGCTGATCACAAGCCGCATTACGATCAGATCGAAGAGCAGGTCAAGTTCCTGTTCGAGCAGCGGGTAGTGCGCGTTAAAGCCTGCCGCTATCGACGCTGCCGCCCCGATCGGATCATCAACTTCGAGGATGGAATAGGCGCAGGCAACGGCGACTTCAGCAATCAGGACGCTATGCAGGGCGTCGCCGAAATCAATGAGTCCGGCGATGCGCGTGGGGTTGGATGCGTCGACAAGAACATTCCAGTCATTGGCGTCATTGTGGATGACGGCCGAACGCAACAGGGGCAGCCGCGGTGCGACTTCGCGATCAAACCGGTCGAGGCATCGCTCCAGCAAGGCACGATCAGCAGGATCATCGATATGGTGCAGGCGCTGGCGCGACAGCCCCGCCGCGCGAATATCCCAATCGAAGGTCCGCAGGGCCCCGGCATGAATGAACCCCTGCATCGCCCGGTCCAACTGGCCGAGAGCCTTGCCGAGGTTGCAAAGCACATGTGTCGTTCGCTCCATTGTTGCAAGCGGTTCGCCCGGCTGCCAGGACACCATACGGACGCAATGAACTTCGCCGGTCGCCCCCCGGATGCTCGCGAGCGCCTGCCCGGCCAAGGTGCGGCGCAGCCGCGGCACGGAAAGATCGGAGGCGTGTTTTTCAAGGTGTTCGAGCAGGGCTGTTTGAAAATCGCTCTGGTCGCGTGGTTCGCTGGCATTGACGATCTTCAGGATAAAGGATTGGCCGCCACGCCCGTCGATCTTGAAATTCTGATCACGCTCGCTCGCAAGCGGGCTGATCCGGCCCTCGACACCGAAGTACTCATTGGCAATCGTGAGGGCTTCGCTGTCCGAAAACGACGGCGCCGGATGAGACAGATCGATCATGCATAGGCTCCCTTTTGTTCGAGCTTGGCACGGGTCCAAAAATCAGGCATCCGTTAATCTGCCGGTTTGCTCGTCGCTTTGACGGCCCCGACCGGCATTTGGTCGGCAAGAGAGAAACCGCGATGAAAGAGCTTGATGACAAGGACCGGACGATCCTCAGTATTCTTTCGCGCGATGCCAAAATCCCGCTCAAGACCTTGGCCGGGGCGATCGGACTGTCGCGCAGTGCGACAAGCGAACGTGTCCTTTATCTTGAAAAGTCCGGCGTCATTCGTGGTTACCGCGCCGATATAGGCCAGCTCAACGAAGGCCTGATTTGCGCATTCCTGCTTATCAGCCTCGTCCGTACGCCGTCCCTTGGTGTTCTGGACCGTCTCGCGGCGCACCCTGAAGTGCGGCGCGTTTCCTCGGTCAGCGGCCAGCTTGATCTGATCGTGGAAATCGAGGTGCCGTCGATCAATCACCTCAACACCATTCGCGACAGGGTCGCAACGATGGACGAGGTAGCCGATGTGACGACCTCGATCATCCTGCGACGCGACATCGACCGAGGTGACGGCAATATGGTATCATGACGGCGCGCAGATGGGCAGTGGCTTGACGGGAGGCTCGCGCGACCTATGCTGCGATAAAACCGACGGATCGCCAGCACTCTGTGGGAGGAGAGCATGGGAAGGCTCCATGATGGCCTGCACGCGGAACACATCCAGTCTGCGCTGGCAAGCGACGCTGCGGCACGCTCTGCGCTTGTGGCTTCCTGGGGCCGTTCCATGCGGCTTTACGGCCTCGATCCCGAGGAAGGCGCCCCGCCCAACGTCTTGACCGACCAGGAACTTTCGCAAGCACGTGAACAGCTTGGATCCTTGATCAATACGGCCGCCGGGACGCTTGACCGGCTTTATATGGCCGTCGGCGGATCCGGGTGCTGCGTACTCCTTGCCGACAAGGATGGGGTACCGGTCGATCGGCGCGGCCATGTCGGTGATGATGCGACATTCTGCAAGATCGGTCTTTGGACCGGCGCGGTGTGGAGTGAGGAAAGCGAAGGGACGAACGGGATCGGCACTGCCATCGCCGAACAGAGGTCGCTCACAATCCACCGCGACCAGCATTTCCGTAGCCGCAACACCGCCCTTTCCTGCACGGTCGCCCCGATCTTCGATCATCGCGGCCGCTTGATGGCGGCAATCGACGTCTCATCGGCCAGGTCCGATCTTACCGAAGACTTCGTCAAGCTCATCGCCATGGCCGTCGTGGATGCCGCGCGACGCGTTGAGGCGGAAAATTTCCGGCTGGCTTTTCCCAAGGCCAGGATCGTCATGGCCGGCGACAATATTGCAGGTGATCGCATCGTAAACGCGCTGATCGCGGTTGATCAGGATGATCT
>NZ_JBBNAM010000127.1:0-1661 GCF_037994425.1 Phyllobacterium sp. | reverse complement strand
TGTTCGAAATCAGTTTGTTGTTCAAGCTGAGTTTGTAACTCCTTCTGGTCATAGCCAGTCAACCAGGAGATGATCTGATCAACCTCTGCTCTTGTGCGTCCCTTCTTCTCTGCTTTCGCAACGTAATTAGTCGTCGCTGAAAAACCTCTGAATTGGTTGTAATTGGGGGATTCCCATTGGGTTTGAAGTATTGGAGAATGCCGGAAATCGTCACTGATGCAATTGATTTCTGGTGTTTTTGCGATGCGGCCAACCCGTCCTTTCTCCGGCAAGAATGATTTTTTTCGCGACCGTCTGGATGCAATTATCAATCCACGGCATGCGCTGGTCCGATTGGCTGGCGTGATTCCATGGAAACGATTTGATGATGCGTTTGGCGGGTTCTATCGACCGGTTGGGCGGCCTGCCAAGCCGACGCGGCTGATGGTGGGGCTGCATTACCTGAAGCACGTCCACGACCTGTCGGACGAGGAGGTGGTGGAACGCTGGGTGGAAAATCCATACTGGCAGTTCTTCTGCGGCTTCGAGTTCTTCCAGCACGAGGCGCCGATCGATGCGAGCACGATGACGCGCTGGCGCAAGCGGATCGGCCCCCAGGGACTGGAGGAATTGCTGAAGGCGAGCATTGAAGCCGCGCTTGAGACGGGGACGGCCCGGCCGCAATCCTTGGAGCGGATCAATGTGGATACGACGGTGCAGCCGAAGGCGATCGCGCATCCGACCGACAGCAGGCTGTATCTGAAGGCGCTGCAGATGCTGGTCCGTCAGGCGAAGCAGCATGGTATCGTCCTCAGGCAGAGCTACACGCGTCTGGCAAAAGCGGCGGCAGTTCGCGCTGGCCGTTATGCCCATGCCCGGCAATTCCGGCGCATGCGCCGGGAACTCAAGCGCCTGCGCACCTTCCTTGGTCGCGTCTTGCGCGACATCAGTCGCAAGATTGCCGGTAACGTCGAACTGGAGAAGACCTTCGCCCGGCTGCTCGGTCTTGTCGAACGCTTGCTTCAACAAAAGCCAAAGGACAAGAACAAGCTCTACTCGCTGCACGCCCCCGAGGTCGTGTGCATCGCCAAGGGCAAGGCCCGCCAGCCGTATGAATTCGGTTGCAAGGTAGGGATCGCGGCGACGAACCGCGAGGGGCTGGTGTTGGCCGCCAAGGCGTTCGAGGACAATTTCCGATGACGGTCACACCCTCACAGGCACGGTCGATCAGGCCGTCGCCATGGGTGGTGTCGATCCGGATCGCATCTGCGTCGACAAAGGTTATCGCGGTCATGATTACACCGGATCGGCGGCGGTGATGATTGCCGGATGCCGGCGTGGACTGACGCCGCCATGCGACGGGAATTGAAACGACGATCGGTCATCGAGCCCACCATCGGCCACGTGAAGACCGATGGGCGGCTGGACCAGAACTTCCTTCTCGGACATGTTGGTGACATCATCAACGCGCTGCGCGTGGCCGCGGGCCACAATCTGCGCCTAATCCTGGCCACTCTGGCCCTTTGGCCTGTCTCGTCAACAATGCAAACTGCGGTCTTCTGTGGTTGCCGCCCGTGGCGCAAGAAGTTTCTAACCCAAATATGCGAGTGATCGAGTGCGGTCTTCTGTCAGGCCTTTAAATGCGGCATGTCAAAAGCCGCTGGCCGGTATGGTGATCTGCG
>NZ_JBBNAM010000126.1:0-3626 GCF_037994425.1 Phyllobacterium sp. | reverse complement strand
AACCGTAGGACTGGCTGAAATCGATGATTTCCTCGCGCTTTGCCGTCGCGGACATGCCGGAAATGATGGCGTCGAACTTGCCGGCGTTAAGCGCCGGGATCATGCCGTCGAAATCCTGGACGACGATCTTGCACTCAATCTTCATATGGTCGCAGAGATATTTGGTCAGTTCGATCTCATAGCCGTCCAGCGTGCCATCGGGCTTGGTGAAGTTGTAGGGTTTGAAGGCGCCTTCGGTCGCGATGGTTATCTGCGTCCATTCCTTGGCCTGCGCATGGGTGCTGGAAGCAAGGACGAGAGCTGAAAGCGCCAGCCCCTTCAGAAAAAGCATGAAGTTCTTCATTTAAGGAATTCCCCTTTGGTTTGCGGCTGATCGACTCAGCCTTTGATAAACTGCTTGAACCGTTCGGACCCGGAGTTAGTGAACACGTGCTCCGGTGCGCCCTCCTCCTCGATCAATCCCTTGTGGAGGAAGATGACGCGGCTCGAGACGTCGCGGGCAAAGCCCATCTCGTGCGTGACCACCAGCATGGTGCGGCCCTCTTCAGCAAGGCCCCGCATCACGCGCAGCACCTCGCCGACAAGCTCGGGATCGAGTGCCGAGGTCGGCTCGTCGAAAAGCATGACCTGTGGCCGCATCGCGAGCGCGCGGGCAATGGCGGCGCGCTGCTGCTGGCCGCCGGACAGGTGCGAGGGATAATGATTGCGCTTTTCGGCGATCCCGACCTTGGCAAGGAGGGCTTCAGCTTCTTCGATACATTCGTTGCGCGTACGCTTGTGCACATGAATGGGGGCTTCGATGACATTTTCGAGGATCGTCTTGTGCGACCAGAGGTTGAAGCTCTGGAACACCATACCGAGGCGTGAGCGGACGCGCTCGACCTGGGCCTGGTCTGCCGGGCGGCTGTTGCCGTCACGCGTGCGCTGCATGCGGATTGTTTCGGCGCCGACCGTCACCTCGCCCGAATCCGGGACCTCGAGGAGGTTTATGCAGCGAAGCAGGGTCGACTTGCCGGAACCGGAGGAACCAAGGATGGAGACGACCTCGCCCTCATGCGCCGTGAGCGATATGCCTTTCAAGACCTCGGCCGCTCCGAACCGCTTGTGAAGGTCGCTGACGCGTAGCGCCAGCGGCATGGTCGGATTCAAGGGGGCGTTCATTTGGCTTCTCCTTGGACCGGCGCTGCGAGCCGGGGAGCACGAAGGTGGGGACTGAGCAGGTGCTCGACGACGTGTACGAAGCGCGTCAAGAGGAAGTTGATCGTCAGATAGATGAGGCCGGCGACAATGAAGACTTCGATGGCGCGGTATGTTTCGGAAATGATCTTGGCGGCAACCCCCGTGACTTCCATCAGGGTAATGATGGATGCAAGCGACGTCGCCTTGACCATGGAGATCATCTCGTTTCCGTAGCCGGGCAGCGCCTGCCGGATTGCCAGCGGCAGGACGATGCGCCGGAAAATCATGAGGCGGGTCATGCCGCATGCGCGGGCGGCCTCGACCTGTCCATTGGGGACGGACAAGAGCCCGCCGCGGATGATCTCACTGGCATAAGCGGCGGTATTGAGCGTCAGTGCAATGACTGCGCACCAGTAGGGTTCGCGCAGGATCGGCCACAGCAGGCTATGGCGGACTGCCGGGGACTGGCTGAGGCCATAATAGATCAGGAAGATCTGTACGAGAAGCGGCGTTCCCCGGAAGACAAACACGTAGCCGCGCGCAAACCAAGCGAGCGCAGGGACCCCCGAAAGCCTCAAGAGTGCAAGAGCAAGGGCAAGTAACACGCCGAAAAAGATCGATGTCGCGGCAAGTTGCAGCGTCAGGGGCATGGCCCCAACGAGGCTGACGAAGGTCGAAAGCATGAAGGACCAGTCCATCAGCTCCTCCTGACGCCGCGTGAAAAGTGACGTTCGGACCGCTGCAGGACCGCGCCGGAAAAGGTCGAGATCGCCAGATAGATGGCGCCGGCGACGATGTAGAAATTGAACGGCATCCCGGTTGACCCGGCGCCCACCTGCGCCTGGCGCAAGAGTTCCGCGACGCCGGTGATCGAGACGAGCGCGGATTCCTTCAGCACGACCTGCCACACATTGCCCATGCCCGGCAGCGCATGGCGAAGGGTCAGCGGCGCGATGATGCGTCTAAAGCGTAAGGCGCGCGACATGCCGCAGGCGATCGCAGCTTCGATCTCGCCGTGCTGTACCGCCCGGAAGGCGCCGCGAAAGACCTCGGTCTGTTGCGCGCCGGACGTGATGCCGACAGCAAGCGACCCGGCAAGAAAGCCTGGAAAACCGATAAAGCCATCCGAGCCAAGCAGCCGCCCGATTGCGGTCACCGCGGCGCTGCCACCGAAATAGAACAGGTAAATGACAAGAAGGTCGGGAATACCGCGCAAGATGGTCGTATAGCCATCGGCAAAAAACCGGAGTGTCCGGCCGCCGGAAACCTTGGCCCAGGCGCCGAATGTGCCGATGATCGAACCGATCATGAATCCGCAAAGAGCGATCAGGATGGTCATTACGGCGCCGGCGACGAGTGCGCCGCCCCAGCCGCCTGGGCCAAAGCTGATTACATCAAGAAAACCCGGCTGGTTCATCAGATTGACGATCCAGCCCCGGCGAGATGCGGAGCAGTCTCAGGCAATGGCGGCTCGACGTCGTCGGGAATCGGATTGACGAAGGGCGTTCCGTCAAGACGGCTGCGATGGTCGGCCTTGGCCGCTTCGATGCGATCGGGGTCGGTGAAAAGGTCAACGGCCGTGCCGGCCATGACCTTTGCCGCATGTTCCATGCCCTTGTGCGCGGCCGGCAGCTTGCCCTGCGCAACGAGCTGCCATGAATGTCCCGGTGTGCCGATGGCATAGGTCGCGCCGCGCATCTGCACCGTTGGCACAACCCAGCTGACCGTGCCGACATCGGTCGAGCCGACAATCGAGCCATCGCCGCTTTCGGGCGGAAAAATGCTGTCGCACAACGCCTGCCCCTTTTTCGGCGCGATGCCAAAACGCCGGTAGGAGTCGGCAATGTCTTCTTGCGAAAAGGTTGCCTGGAATTTTAGCGCGGTCTCATGGTCTGCGGCGCTGAATTGCGGCGCACCGAGATGTTCGAGGTTGGCGTGCATGAGGCGCTCAAGCGGGGTATTGCCAATCAGATTGGCATCGCCGCTGATAATGTGGCTACGCACCGTGGTCTCGGTCATCAGGGCCGCGCCGTCGGCGACCTTTTTCACCCGGTCCACCAGGGTATTGAGTTCAGGCAAGGTGCGCGCCCGTACCAGATAGCGCACCGTTGCACGTGCCTGAACGACGTTCGGCGCTGATCCGCCCGTATCGGTCACTGCATAGTGGACGCGCGCGCTTGCCTGCATGTGCTCGCGCATGTAGTTGACGCCGACATTCATCAGTTCGACGGCATCAAGCGCGCTGCGTCCGAGATGCGGCGTTGCCGAGGCATGGGAGGCGCGGCCGCTGAAATGGAAATTGATCTCGTTGCAGGCCAGCGAAATCGGATTGTTCACACCGGCAAAGGCTGCCGGATGCCAGGAAATGGCGATGTCGACGTCATCAAAGACGCCGGCGCGCACCATGAAGCCCTTGGACGATCCGCCTTCTTCGGCCGGGCAGCCAT
>NZ_JBBNAM010000125.1:0-32895 GCF_037994425.1 Phyllobacterium sp. | reverse complement strand
TTACCCAGAAGTTTGAAGAGGCTGGCCTTCGCATTGTTGCTTCCAAGCGCGTATGGATGAGCCGCCGCGAGGCAGAAGGCTTCTATGCAGTTCACAAGGAACGCCCGTTCTTCGGTGAACTCGTCGATTCCATGTCTTCTGGTCCGACGATCGTTCAGGTACTCGAGGGCGAAAATGCTATTGCCCGCAACCGCGAGATCATGGGCGCGACCAACCCGGCCAATGCCGATGAAGGCACGATCCGCAAGCTGTTTGCCCTGTCGATCGGCGAGAATTCTGTGCACGGCTCGGATGCTCCCGAGACTGCTGCCGAGGAAATCGCCTATTGGTTCTCGGGCACCGAAATCGTCGGCTGATACGCCCCAGTTTAGTTGAAGAAGCCGGGCCAAGCGCCCGGCTTTTTTATTGTTATACGCGGCTTATCGGGACAATCGCGCGAGGATTTTGCCATCCTTGTCGTAGAAGAAGAGCTTTCCCACGGCGGCTTCGACCGAATAGGTCCGCGCCTCTTCCAGTACCGCGAAAAACTTCTGCTCCTGATCCATGACTGCGGGCGCGCACATCATGCGCGTCGCCGCTGCCGGTTTGAAGCTAATCTTAGAACCGTTGATCGTTGCGGCCGTCGCGTAGCGATTGCATCCGCCCGACCCGCTCGCGGCCCCGGATGGGCCGATTAAAAGCGTCGTCTGCGCATAGTCGATAACCCCTGCGCCCCTGATGTCTTCGGCGACCCAGTTGACGTCGGTGAGTTCATTGCCCGCCTCGGCGCTGTGCGCCGTCAACGACAGCACCAGCAATACGACGGCGGCGACGAAGCCGATGACGAGTGATCCGACTGCTATCCGGTTCATTTGGTTTTCTTCTGCCAGCGCTTGAGCGCTTCCTTGTCCGTTGCCTTGGCTTCTACCCAGCTGCTCTCGTCGTTCCTGCCGACGAGATGCTGTTTCTTCCAGAAAGGTGCGGCATTTTTTAGATAGTCCATCAGGAATGAAGCAGCTTCGAACGCTGCCTGCCGATGCGCCGATGCGGCGACCACGAGGACGATGTTCTCGCCGGGTTTGATGAAGCCGTTGCGATGGATAACCGTCAGTCCCGTCAGGCTCCATCGGTCGAGAGCCACGTTGGCGATGCGTGTGATTTCGGCGTCGGCCATGCCGGGATAATGCTCGATTTCAAGCGCCGTGAGCGTTCCTTCCTCATCGCGGCAAAGCCCGCTGAAGGTCACGACGGCTCCGATGCCGCGGCGATTTTCGGTCAGGCGGGCGATTTCGGCAGCAGTATCGAAATCCTCGTCCTGAATGCGGACGAGGGGTTTGACCGCACCCATCTCATCCCCCGGTCATCGGTGGGAAGAGGGCGATTTCACGAGCGCCCTCGATCGGGGCGTCATGCTCGACGTGCTCCTGGTCGATCGCAACACGGATCACTTCCGGATATTCGAATGCCGCCTCATATTCGTCGCCGCGCTGTTTCAGATGCGCCAGGAGGTCTCCCACGGTCACGATCGAAGGCGCAAGGTCGAGGGTTTCCTCGCCTTTGCCGATCCGTTCACGCACCCACGCGAAATAGACAAGCTTGGTCATGTTGGCACCTTTACGATTCTAATCCACCACGTGCTTCAGGCCGGCACGGAAATAGTCCCACCCAGTGTACAGCGTTATGAGTGCGGCAATCCACAGCAGAATAATGCCGGATATGGTCACGATCGGGACGATCTTGTCTCCCGCCGGGCCGGTGAGCAGGAACGCGATCGCAATCATTTGGATCGTTGTCTTCCACTTGGCAAGTCGGCTTACGGGGACGCTCACCTTGAGTTCAGCGAGGTATTCGCGCAGGCCTGAAACCAAGATCTCCCGGCATAGGATGATGATGGCGGCCCAAAGGCTCCAGCCGGCGATCGTTCCATCGGCGGCAAGAAGCAGGAGTACAGCCGAAACCAGCAATTTGTCGGCGATCGGATCAAGCATGCGCCCGATGGTCGAGGTTTGCTGCCAGATACGGGCAAGGTAGCCGTCGAAAAAGTCGGTGATACTGGCAATCAGAAAGATCGCCAGGGCGCCCCAACGCGCCGCATCGCTCGATTGCAGCCTGCCTTCCAGAAAGAAGCAAAGGACAACGAGGGGGACTGCGATAATACGAGCATAGGTCAAAAGGTTCGGCAGAGAGTAGGCGTTGTTTCTGGGCATGTTTCCAACCAATCAAATCAGTGCCGATCAAAGGGGCTCGACCGCCAAACGTCAAGCCAATCAATAAGAAGTCCGGCGCATTTATGTCCGGAAATCAGCTATGTACGAAAATGGTCGCGAATTGTGATCGCCATCGCTTCAGATATGCCGTCGACCTTCATCAAATCTTCGACAGCGGCGCGTGAAACCGCTTTGGCAGTACCGAATTGGTGCAGCAGCGCGCGCTTGCGCGACGGGCCGATACCGGCAATCTCGTCGAGCGGGTTCTTGACCATCTCCTTCTTGCGCTTTGCACGGTGGGTGCCGATGGCAAAGCGATGCGCTTCATCGCGCAGGCGTTGCAGGAAGTAGAGAACCGGGTCGCGCGGCGGCAAGGTGAAAGACGGCTTGCCCTCCATGAAAAACCGCTCGCGGCCGGCATCACGATCGACACCCTTGGCCACGCCTATGGCGGTTACCTTGTCGGCAATGCCCATTTCGCCGAGGATACCGCGCACCGCGCTCATCTGGCCTTGTCCGCCATCGATGAGGATGATGTCCGGCCAGGCGGGAAATGCGTCTGACTCCTCGTCAAATTCATCGATCTCCAGGTCTTCCGCCGGCGCATCGCGGTTCTCCGGTGTGCCGTGCTCCTTGACGAGCCGGCTGAAACGCCGCTCGATGACTTCCCGCATCATTCCGAAATCATCGCCCGGAGTAATTTCAGTCGAGCGGATATTGAACTTCCGGTACTGATTCTTGACGAAGCCTTCAGGCCCGGCAACGATCATTGCCCCGATGGCGTTCGTGCCCATGATGTGCGAATTGTCGTAGACCTCGATGCGCCGCGGCGTCTTTTCTAGCCCGAACGTATCCGCGATACCCTTGAGCAGGCGGGATTGCGATGATGTTTCGGCGAGTTGGCGGCCAAGCGCCTCGCGCGCATTGCTGAGCGCATGTTCGACCAGTTCCTTCTTCTCACCGCGTTGGGGAACCGTGATGGTGACCTTTCGATGCGACTTCGCCGTCAGTGCCGTACCGAGCAGTTCCTGGTCCTCCACCGTCTCGGAAAGCATGATCAAGCTCGGGCAGGGCTTGTCGTCATAGAATTGCGAAAGAAAAGCGCCAAGTACCTCTGCAGGCGATAGGGAAGGATCCGCCTTCGGATAGTAGGCGCGGTTGCCCCAATTCTGACCGGTGCGGAAAAAGAACACCTGGATGCAGGTTACGCCGCCATCCTGATAGATGGCGAAGACGTCGGCCTGTTCCACCGATTGTGGATTGATCCCGGAATGCGACTGCACGTGTGACAGAGCCGAAAGCCGGTCGCGGTAGATGGCCGCCCGTTCGAAGTCGAGTTCGGCTGAAGCTTGCCTCATGGCGTCGGAAAGATGCGTCTTCACCGCCTGGCTTTTGCCAGAGAGGAACGCCTTCGTCTCCCGCACAAGTTCGTCATATTCGCCTTCGCTCACCTCGCCCGTGCATGGTCCGGAACAGCGCTTGATCTGGTAGAGCAGGCAAGGCCGGGTGCGGTTCTCGTAGAAGGAATCCGTGCAGGTACGCAGGAGGAAAGCGCGCTGCAGGGCATTGATCGTGCGCCCCACGGCGCCCGCCGATGCAAATGGACCGAAATAGTCGCCCTTGATCGAATGCGCGCCGCGATGCTTGAATATTCCGGGCGCCAGCCACCGATCGCTCCGCTTGGGCGCGGTCAACAGTATGTACGGAAACGATTTGTCGTCCCGCATCAGTACATTAAAACGTGGTCGTAAGCGCTTGATCAGATTCGCTTCGAGGAGCAGCGCTTCCGTTTCCGTGCGCGTGACGACGAATTCCATCTTGACGGTTTCGCGGATCATGCGCGCTATGCGATTGTTGTGGCCCTGGCCGCGTGCATAGTTCGAAACACGTTTCTTCAGGCTGTGCGCCTTGCCGACGTAAAGCACGTCGCCACTTGCGTTGAACATGCGATAGACGCCGGGCTTGTTGGGCAGCCGCTTGACGAGACCCGCAATCACATCCGCGCCACTGGCACCTTCGGAGACGACGCTGGCATCCCATTCGATCGCGCTGATCAGCGCGGCAACGTCACGGACGGGCTCGCCGCTTGCCCGGTCTTCGTCTTCCGCCTCATCGGCAACGTCGATTTCGTCCTCGTTCGTATTGTCCGCTCGAAGCTCATTTTTCTGGTTCTGGTTTGCCGGATCGTTCATTCAATAATTCCTGATACATCAGGCGTTTCCCACGCCAGATGTTGTCCGCCATCAAGGGCGATCATCTGCCCCGTGATCGAGTGTGCCTCCCAGAGGTAGCGGATTGTGCGGCCAAATTCTGACAGTTCGGGCCCGTGTTTCAACAAAAGCGCGTTGACCTGCCGGTCGAAGTCAGCAGGGTCCTGCCTGGAGCTCGGCAGGGTAGGTCCCGGACCGATCCCGTTGACGCGAATACGCGGCGCAAGCGCTTGCGCCAGGGTTTGCGTTGCCGTCCACAGCGCTGCCTTCGACAGGGTGTACGATGTGAATTTGGGAGTGAGCTTCCAGACCCGGTGGTCGATCATGTTGACGATGAGACCTTCCGCACCCGCCGGTAGCGCAGACGCCATGGCGTCGGCGAGCAGCACAGGAGCCTTGACATGGACGGCGAAATGGCTGTCCCAGATTTCATCATTTCTGAGGTTACCCACACCGTCCTCGTGAAACACCGAGGCGTTGTTGACCAGGAGTTGCACGGGACCAAGTGCGGCCTCGACGTCACCAATAAGCCGGCGCACAGCATCGCTATCGGTCAGGTCCGCCCTGACCAGGCAACCCTTGCCGCCATGCGCCTCGATCGCTGCAAGCAGATCGCCGCCTTCATCGAGGGCGCTGTGACCATGGATGGCGACCGCAAAGCCGTGGGCCGCCAGATCCTCGACAATCGCCTTGCCGATCCGCTTCGCACCGCCGGTTACGAGAGCAACGGTCCGGTCAATTTTCAAGCTCCACTCCATTCATGCTGCGATTCAGGCCCGAATATAGGGTTCGCCGAGCAAAAGCGCGAGGGTGAAAGGTCAGCAGTGAACACGTGCAGTCGAACGCGTTGATTCGACTGAAGTTTGCCACGAGTCAGCTTTGTTGCTTCGAAGTGGCGATGTGATGGTTCGCTGGAGCGAGAATATTAAGTAATTATTAAGTATATTCACGCGTGATTCGACATAACTCAATCGAGTCTTTTGTTTATTATCAAATAATTGTGAGCGTTTATTTCAAAAAGAGATTAACATACTACTTGGCTATGGCGGAAATCCCGGTTGTTGCCCAAAAAGCACATCGCATTCCGGCCACGATCTCGTCGGTTTGTTTTCACAGTCCCGCGCAAGTGCCGCCACAATGCGGCGCGAATGTCCGTCTCGTTAAGCGGACGCAATCCATGGTTCTTCCCCCCGACCAGTGCCCGCTCCGTGTAAAAAAGAGTTTAAAAAAAGGAGATTGCCATGCGCACTCTTAAAACAACCTTCCTCACGTCGGCAGCTGTGCTGATGCTCTCCGCCCCCGTATTTGCTGCTGATGCTGTCATGGAACAGCCGCCGGCACCGGCGCCGGTGGAAGCCGCCCCCGTAGCCTCCGACTGGTCAGGCGCCTATCTCGGCGCCTATGGCGGTTACGGCTGGAACAAGCACAAGACGGATGAAGGCAAAGTCAATGCCGATGGCGTCAAGGGCGGAGCCTATGGCGGCTACAACTTCCAGAACGGCCAGTTCGTTTATGGCGGCGAAGCCGATCTTGGCTATTCCGGCGGTTCCGAAACCCGCAACGGCATCAAAGCCGAGCAGGGTGTGGAGGGCTCGGTCCGTGCACGCGCCGGTATCGCACTTGACCCAGTCCTTCTCTACGGTACCGGTGGTCTTGCCGTGACCAACAGCAAGCTCTCGGCAGATACGGGCAGCGATTCCAATACACGTATCGGCTGGACGGCGGGTGCTGGTGCAGAAGCCAAGATCACCAACAACATCGTTGGACGCGTGGAGTATCGCTATAGCGATTACGGCCGCAAGGACTTCGATCTTGGTGGTCTCGATGATGTATCGAGCAAGCTGACCACCAACGAAGTCCGGGTTGGTGTTGGTTATAAGTTTTAAACCAGGCCGGATTTGCGAAAGGGCCGGACAGGCAACTGTCCGGCCTTTTTTGTTGCCGGCTATTTTGGCAGCAGGGCAGCGAGTTCAGGGTGAAGTTCCTCGAAGCGTTTCTGCCAGCGTTTCAGCTTGGATCGCCCCTTTTCCCATTTTCCTTCGAAGCGCAGGCTCGCATAGGCGAGGGCGGCCGCCATTGCGATGTGGCCGCCATGGATCTTCTTGCCGAGGCGTGGTGGCGCAGCATTGAGATGGTCGAGCACGCGAACAGCCTTGCCCCATTGCCGATCCAGCCATGGCTCGTGGATCTTCTCTTCGGGATGGAAACGGCGCTCATATACATGCGCCAGGAGTACGTCGCAAAGGCCGTCGGCGATTGACTCCAATTGCTCGGCCTCCAGGCGCCTTTCCGCATTGCGCGGAAAAATCTTGCTGCCCGAGACTCGGTTGAGATACTGCGTGATCACGCGGCTGTCATAGATCGCCTTGCCGTCATCGAGAATGAGCGTCGGAATTTTGCCAAGCGGATTGGCGTTGATGAGTTCGGCCGGCTCGGCATTGCTGTCGACCAAAACGCTTTCGATTGGCACGCCGGCGTAGAGCGCGGCCATCCGGACCTTCGTGCTGTAGGGTGAGGCGGGGGAATAGAGAACTTTCGTCACGATGGCGCTCCAATGCGTTGCGATTCGATGCTGAAAAGTAAACGCCAAGCGGCGTTTCGCAAAGGGCAGCCTATTGCGCCGCAGGCATTTCCACCGTACGCCGCCGGCAGCCTGACCGATCGACCTCAGGGCATGAGCGGAAGTTCAACTCCTTGGTCAGGCAAATACGCACTTCGCGAAGATAGTCGCGGTCACACGTTACCGCTATCCCGTCCTTCGGCATGCCGGCATTTGGGATACAAATGCCTGTTCGAGGGCAAGTGGGTTGATTTCAGGGCGCAGGTCCGGCTGGCGATAGGCCGAGGGGATAGAAACGCGGTTCATCGCTTGGCGCATGACAGAAAAATAGTCTTGCTGGCCGAGTCCCGAGCATGCGCCGTGTTTGCGCCATTCGTAGGTAACGAGCCCGGTCGAAGGCATGATGTCCGAAAGCTGCCTCGCGAGCGAATAAGGCACATCGCGCGGCTGCGCGGTATCGCAATCCTGCGGGTAGCCCTGCTCGAATTGCGGCCACAGCCCATGCACGACAAACCCATAGGGCCGGCCGGAATTGCATTGTTGCCGATTGGCTTTTGCGCCTTCCGCCGCGCAGTAGCTCGGCGACCAGGAAAGGGCGAGAACGTAGATATCGAAACCCGAACCCGCGGGAAGCAGCTCCTTATCGGCCTTAGCCGTGGATTGCTGAGCGCCACGGTCGATACCAGGAACCGGCGCCGGCCGCGTTGTTTGCGTCGGCGCTTCTTGTTCACGCAGATATGTGAGGATTGAAATCGAAATCAGAGCCGCAAACAGCGCGTATCGGGCCAACCTGCCGACCGGCATCACCTGTCGCGCTTCGGTGGCGGCTCAGTAAAGCGTGCGACACTGGCCGTCATAGACGTGCCAGCGATCGAACCCCAATACACAGAATTCGACATTGTTGCCGATGCCGACAAAGCCCATGCCGTCCTCGACCACGTACCAGACTGGGCGCTGGCCGCCATCGGTCAAGTGCGCCGTTGCCTTGCAGTAGTGACGTGCCACCGCCGCAAGTTCGGGCTCGCGACTCGGCTCGTAGCGGGTGAGGCGAACGTCGCTGAAATTGTGGATGCCGACCTGCGGCAGGTTCGGCACGTGCCTTACCTGATAGGCGAACCGGTTGACGATGCGATTGAGCACCCCAGCCTGGCCACACGTGTCGTCGTAGCCACCCTCAACATAGTCCGCGGCCCTTGCCGAGATGCCTGAGGACAATACGACGCTGACCGCAAAGCCAACCGCAAGAAGAGGTGATACGCGTGCCATGGGTGTACTCTCCACTAATGTCTGTGCGCGCAATCTCGGCCAGCAGTTGCTTCCGGTCAAGCGTCAACTTGTTCGCCGCGCACCCAATCGACTGTAAACCCTGCATTTTTTTCTTCACTGAGGATTTTTGACAACGCCGGGAAGAGAAGGCGCAGCTCGTCCTCTAGCGTAAAGGGGGGATTGACGATGATCATCCCGGTGCCGTCGAGCCGTGGTTCGGCGGATGGCGCACGAATCATCAGTTCCGTTCGCAGGATCTTCGGGATGCCAGTCGCGCGCAGGGCCGCGGCGAAACGACTGACTTCCTGCCTGTCCTTGACCGGATACCACAGTGCATAGGTACCACCGGAGAATCGTTTGTGCGCCCTGGCGAGGCCATCGACAAGCCGGTCGAATTCGCCGGCAACCTCAAATGGCGGGTCGACGAGGACGAGACCCCGCTTTTCTTTCGGCGGCAGGTGGGCGCCCATTGCCAGCCAGCCGTCGAGTTTCGTTACGCGCACTTGAACGTCACCGGCAAAGAGGTCGCCGAGGCGCTCAGCGTCTTCTGGGTGAAGTTCGAGGGCCGAGAGCCGGTCTTGGCGCCGCAGTAGGTGGCGAACGATGAGGGGCGAGCCAGGATAGCGCCGTATCGCGCCATCCGCATTTTCGGCGCGGACGATATCGAGATAGGGGTCGATCAGCCCCGCAACGGCCGGGTCGAGCCTCGTCTCCAGCAGCCTGCCGATGCCGGCCTGCCACTCGTTGGTCTTGCCGGCCTCAATGCCCTTCAGGTCGTAACGTCCAATCCCCGCATGGGTATCGATGACGCGAAACGCCTGGTCCTTGCGCTGCAAGTAAAGCACCAGCCGCGTCAGTATGATGTGCTTGACGACATCGGCAAAGTTACCGGCATGATAGGCGTGGCGATAGTTCATGGCCTGCTTGTTTCACGATGTCCCGCAACCCGCAAGCATTGCGTTGGACGTGTTCAAATTCCTTGAACCGATACTTTCAACCAACAAATTTGCCAATTGACATAAATCTGTCATATAGCGCCGCAGGGCACACTCGTATCGCTGGCGTGCTGCGGGTGAACACCATGTCCGGAACTGTTATTATCGTTGTGCTTTTTGCCGCGTTCATGCACGCGAGCTGGAACGCTGTCGTCAAGTCCGAAGGCGACAAATTTCTCAACACAGTCGTCGTCGTTACCTCAGCGGGCCTTATCGCAGCGTTGTGCCTGCCGTTTTTGCCGCCCCCGGCGCGGGAAAGTTGGCCGTTTCTCGCCGCATCGGGCGTCGCCCAGGTGATTTATCTGATCTTGGTCGCAGCTGCATATCGCAGCGGCGACATGAGCCAGGCCTATCCGATCATGCGGGGCACGGCGCCGCTGATTGTGGCGATCGCCAGCGGACCCCTGATCGGTGAGGTGCTTTCGCTACAAAAATGGGGCGGGATCGCGCTGATCTGCGGCGGCGTACTCGCCCTTGCGCTTGAGGCACGCCGGCGCGCCTCCGCCAATCGAGCGGCGACGATGTATGCCCTGGTAAACGCCTTCGTAATCGCTTCCTATACGCTCATCGATGGCGTCGGCGTGCGTCATTCTGGCGCCCCTGCCTCCTATACGATGTGGGTTTTCGTCCTTAACGCCGTCCCGCTGTTCTTATGGACGATGATCATGCGTCGGGGCGAGCTATGGCCTCATTTCCTCAAGCGCACTCGCCTAGCAACGATCGGCGGCGTCGGGACGCTCGGGTCCTACGGTCTCGCACTTTGGGCGATGACTTTGGCACCGGTGGCGGCGGTGGCCGCCTTGCGCGAAACCTCGATCCTTTTTGCCGTTGCAATTTCCGCGCTGGTTCTCAATGAGAGCGTCGGCCCGAAGCGCCTCGCGGCCGTGGCGCTGATTGCCGCTGGTGCAGCAGTCATGCGGCTTGCCTGATCTACTCCGGCCGCATGCCGAAATAGGGCTTGGCTTCCTCGACGGCGCGCGCGAATGACGGCCGCTGCATCAGCCTTTCCAGATAAGCCGAAACATTTGGATGCTCGGTGCCGAACGGGACGGAAAGATTGGCATAAAACAGCGCTGGCGAGGCAGCGCAATCGGCCATCGTATAGCGATCGCCCGTCGCCCAGACCTTGCCGCTCAGTTCCTTCTCGAGCACCTCATACGCGGTGTTTAGCTTTGCTTTTGCCTCCTCGACACCGAAACTGTCGTTTTGACCGTCGGGTCGCAGCTTGTCGGTAACCGTTTTCTGCATGGGTACCTGAACGTGCAAGTCAAAGAAGCGATCAAGCCGGCGTGTTTCGAAGGCCTCCTCAGGTTCGGCAGGCAATAGCTGAACCTTGCCCGGGTAATGCCGGTCCAGATATTCGATGATCAGGCTCGACTCCGGGATCGTCTTGTCATGGGCGGTATCACGCAGAACGGGAAATTGCCGAATAGGCCAAATCCTGGTGAAACTTGCGCTCGCCACCGGGTCCATGAAATCAACGACGCTCTTCTCGAAGGCGACATCCTTTTCGTAAAGGGCCGTCAGCACTTTCTGGCAGAATGATGAAAGTGGGTGAAAATACAGCGTGAGCGACATCGACGTCCTCCATCTCAGGCATTACTAAAGTGAATGCTTAACTATCAAGGCAATTAGACGGCGTCAAGCTTGTCACCAAGACAAAAAGCTGCATTTGTACTGTTCCGTTTTTGCGCTATGGATCGCGCATGAACAAAGCTGTCCTTCTTCGCACCGGCCATTCCGCCTGTCCCCACGATTGCCCGTCGACCTGTGCGCTCGACGTCGAAGTGCTCGACACGGGCCACATTGGCCGTGTGCGCGGCGCGAAGGAAAACAGCTACACCGCCGGTGTCATCTGCGCCAAGGTCGCCCGCTATGCCGAGCGCATCCATCATCCGGAGCGGCTCCTCAAGCCGGTCATTCGCGCCGGCGCCAAGGGCGAGGGGCTCTGGAAGGAGGCGAGCTGGGAAGCGGCCCTTGATCTGATCGCTGAGCGTTTCCTGAAGGCCGAAGCGGAATATGGTACAGAAAGCGTGTGGCCATACTATTACGCCGGTACGATGGGACTGGTGCAACGCGATTCCATCCACCGGCTCCGTCACGCCAAGAAATATTCGAACCAGTTCGACAGCATCTGTACCAATCTCGCCTGGAGCGGTTTCCACGCCGGAACCGGCAAGCTTGGCGGTGTTGATCCTCGCGAGATGGCAAAGTCCGACTGCGTCGTGATATGGGGCACGAATGCCGCGGCGACACAGGTGAATGTCATGACGCACGCCGTTCGCGCCCGCAAGGACCGTGGTGCGAAGATCGTTGCCATCGATATTTACGAGACGGCGACGGTTCGCCAGGCCGATCTCGGGCTAGTGCTGAAACCCGGCACCGACGGCGCATTCGCCTGTGCTGTCATGCATGTGCTTTTCCGTGACGGGCTCGCGGACTGGGATTACCTCAATGCCTACACGGACGATCCCAAGGGGCTCGAACAGCATTTGAAGCACAAATCACCGGAATGGGCGGCGGCGATCACCGGCCTGTCGGTTGCCGAGATCGAAGCGTTTGCTCGTCTCGTCGGTACGACGAAGAGGACGTTCTTCCGCCTCGGCTATGGCTTCGCCCGCCAGCGCAATGGTGCCGTCAACATGCATGCGGCCCTGTCGATTCCTGCCGTGACAGGCGCTTGGAAATATGAGGGCGGCGGCGGTTTTCATTCGAATTCGGGCATTTTCCGGATGGACAAGCGCGAAATCGAAGGCCGCGCCTTTGCCGATCCTTCGGTCCGGCACATCGATCAGTCGCGGATTGGCGCCGCGCTTACCGGCGATGCATCTGCCCTGTACGGCGGACCGCCCGTCACCGCCATGCTCGTGCAGAATACCAATCCCGCCAATGTCGCGCCCGAGCAGCGGCTGGTGAAGCAGGGCATGTTGCGCGATGACCTCTTCATGGCCGTGCATGAACAATTCATGACCGACACGGCCAAGCTTGCTGATGTCGTGCTGCCCGCGACAATGTTCATGGAGCATGACGATATTTACCGTGGCGGCGGCCAGCAACACATCGTACTCGGCCCGAAACTCATCGACGGTCCCGGTGAAACGCGCCCGAACCTCTATGTCATCAACGAACTGGCAAAGCGGCTGAACGTCGCCCACCTCCCGGGGTTTGATCTCGATGCGAAGACGCTCATCGACAATATGATGGCGGCGAGCAATCTGCCCGGTTTCGATGCGCTCAAGGAAATGCGCTGGCTGGACATCCAGCCGGATTTTGAGACCGCGCATTACGAAAAGGGCTTTGCCTGGCCGGACGGCAAGTTCCGCTTCAGGCCGGATTGGGTCAACGGGCCGTCGCCGAACCGTCCACCGCAATCCATGGGGCTTCAGGGACCCTTCAGCACACTGCCGGAGTTTCCGGATTATTGGGAAGCGATCGAGGTGGCGGATGAAAAACATCCGTTCCGGCTGGCAACGTCGCCAGCGCACAATTTCCTCAACTCGACATTCTCGGAAACGCCGACATCGACCGCCAAGGAGCAACGCCCGGAACTTCTGATACACCCGGACGATGCAGCCGAAGTCGGCATTGCCGATGGTGCGCGTGTCGAGATTGGTAATGATCGCGGCGAGGTGGTCTTTCACGCCCGCGTCGAAGCGCGCACGAAACGCGGCGTCGTTATTTCCGAAGGCATTTTCGCAAACTCCGCCTTCGAACGCGGCGAGGGCATCAATGTTCTGACCGGCTCCGATTCACCCGCACCCAATGGTGGTGCAGCCTTTCACGACAACAAGGTCTGGGTGCGCTTGGCTTGAGCGGCCCTCTTTTCTCAACCGCCTCGGCATCTCTTCCGGAGGTGCGAAGGCGGCGGAGGGGGCGAGCTTTCCCCGCAAAAAGGACGGACCGAAGCTAATCGCTGAAAACGGTGCGCCCGTTTTGCATTACCGCCTTGCCGCTGGCGACGAGCGCCAGCGCCCTTGCGTAGGTCTCGTGTTCGACGGAGAGGACACGTTCGGTCAGGGTCGCGGGCGTGTCACCGGTTTTAACCGAAACGGCGGTCTGGGCGATGATCGGACCTTCATCCATGCCTTCTGTGACAAAGTGCACCGTGCAGCCGTGGATTCGCACGCCGGCCTCCAACGCCTGTTCATGGGTATGGAGACCCCTGAACAACGGCAGGAGGGAAGGGTGGATGTTGAGCATCCGACCTTCCCATTCGCGCACGAATTCCGGCGAAATGAGGCGCATGTACCCGGCCAGGCAGACAATATCGACCTCTGCAGCGCGCAGCGCTGCCGAAACCGCAGCTTCGTGCTCGGCCTTCGAGGCAAAATCGCGGTGCGGGATGGCTAAGGCAGCGATGCCATCGGCTCGCGCCGCCTCGAGCCCACCGGCATCCGCCTTGTTGGCGATGACGACAACGACTTCGGCCGGGTAGTCCGGCGCCTTTGCCCCTGCGATGAGCGCGCTCATATTGGAGCCGCGCCCGGAGATAAGGACAGCGACGCGCTTTTTCTTTATTACGCCGATCACAGCGCCAAAGTACCCTGATAGCTCACGCCTGCATCGGCGCGCGCAACCATGTTTCCGAGACGGACTGCGTTTTCGCCCTGTGATTTCAATGCGTCGAACACTGCCGCGACATTCTCTGGCGCAACGACGGCAATCATACCGATGCCGCAATTGAAGGTGCGCAGCATTTCGTCGCGTTCAACCCCGCCGGTCTTGGCGAGCCAGGAAAACACGGGCGGAACGTTGATCGCGGAAAGGTCGATGCTGGCGGTCAGGTGTTTTGGCAGCACCCGCGGAATATTGTCCGGAAAGCCGCCGCCGGTTATGTGGGCGAGCGCCTTGACTGCGTTCGTTTCACGAATGGCGGCCAGCAGCGGCTTCACATAGATGCGCGTCGGCGTCAGTAATGCCTCGCCAAGCGTCGTGCCGGATTTGAATGGAGCATCGGCGTTCCAGCCAAGCCCGGAGAGCTCGACAATGCGCCGCACCAGCGAAAAGCCGTTGGAGTGAACACCGGAAGATGCGAGCCCGAGAATGACATCACCCTCGGCGATGTCGCCTGACGGTAGCAATTGGTTGCGTTCTGCCGCGCCCACGGCAAAACCGGCAAGATCATAGTCGCCGTCGCGATACATGCCCGGCATTTCCGCCGTTTCACCGCCGATAAGCGCGCAACCCGCCTGCAGGCAGCCTTCGGCAATGCCGCTGACGATCGCGGCGCCCTGGTCGGGGTCAAGCTTGCCGGTGGCAAAGTAGTCGAGAAAGAACAGCGGTTCCGCGCCCTGCACGACGAGATCGTTGACACACATGGCAACCAGATCGATACCGACCGTGTCGTGCACGCCGGCGTCGATGGCTATCTTGAGTTTGGTACCGACGCCATCATTGGCCGCGACGAGAACAGGATCGGTAAAGCCCGCCGCCTTCAGATCGAATAGGCCGCCAAACCCGCCGATTTCGCCATCAGCACCCGGCCGCCGCGTCGAGCGCACGATGGGTTTGATCTTTTCGACGAGCAGATTGCCCGCATCGATGTCGACGCCTGCCTGCGCATAGGTGAGGCCATTCTTGCCGGCTTCGTTCTTGTCACTCATCGTCAGCTCCGGATTTTGATGGCGAAATGGCACGACTTACGCCCTCCTGCAAGGTCTTAAGTCCGCTACTGGCCGAGAAAACGCCACTAATCGACACTTTGCCCGTCGCCAGGACTTGAGCAACGGTGCCATTCCCTCCATTTAGAGGAAAGATGCATGCTTGAGACACACGCGTGACCATTCCCAATTACATCACCATCTTCCGATTTGTCCTGGTCCCCTTCATTGTCATGGCACTCTTGTCCGGCTATGTCGGCGTGGCGCTGGCCGGGTTCGTTGTCGCCGGCGTCTCGGACGGTGTCGACGGGTTTATCGCACGCCGTTATGACCAGCGTTCCGAGCTTGGCGCCTATCTCGATCCGATTGCCGACAAGGTTCTGCTCGTATCGCTGTTCATTGTCCTCGGCGTCCTCAAGGAATTGCCCGTCTGGCTGGTTGTCATCGTGGTGTCGCGCGATATTTTCATCATCGGCGCGGTGCTGCTCGGCGCTGTCATCAACAGGCCGCTTGCCATGCATCCGCTATTGATATCCAAGGCAAATACCGCATTGCAAATCATCCTTGTCGTGGTAACGCTTGCGGATATTGCATTTGATTTTACGCTGACCGACAGCCGCGCCATCCTCGTATGGGTCGTTGCCACCTTGACCGCAGCCTCCGCGACCGCCTATCTCGTGGCGTGGACCAAACACATGGCTGGATATGACAAAGAGTGAAAGCAAAGGCGTGACCACGACCAAGACGCAGCCTGTCCCGGTCGAGGTTCCCGATCGCGACATCCATGTGGAAGTTGAGGTCAACACGCTTGCGACCAGCGTACGCCGTCAGGCGGTTTTTTGGACCGCGGCCATGATTTTCCTCGGCCTGTTCCTTTATATCTTCTCTTCGATCCTTCTGCCTTTCGTCGCCGGGATGGTTCTGGCGTACTTTCTTGATCCTGTGGCCGACCGCCTGCAGCGGTTCGGCCTGTCACGCCTGCTTGCGACCATCGTGATTCTGGTCCTGTTCATTGTCACCTTCGCGCTGCTTCTAATCATCCTCGTACCAGTCCTTGCCTCGCAGATGAGCGATCTCATCGCCCGTCTGCCGAGCTACGTGGCGCGCCTCCAGGAATTGATCGCCAATCGCGATTCGCAATGGCTCAAGGACTTCATCGGGGTCGACGCATCGGTCATACGCAACAGCCTCGAGTCCTTGCTACAACAGGGCGCCGGCTTTCTGACAACTCTCCTGCAATCGATCTGGAGCTCCGGCAAGACGCTGATCGACGTCTTCGCGCTGTTCGTCGTAACCCCGGTTGTCGCGTTTTACATGTTGCTCGACTGGGATCGTATGGTTTCAAAGATCGACAATCTCATTCCGCGCGAGCATGTGTATACGGTGCGCGCCATCGCCCGTGACATGAACAAGGCAATCGCCGGCTTCGTTCGCGGCCAGGGCACCGTCTGCCTGCTGCTCGGCGTCATCTACGCCGTTGGCCTCACAATTGTCGGCCTCAATTTCGGGCTTCTCATCGGCCTCTTTGCAGGCTTGATCAGTTTCATTCCCTATGTCGGCTCATTGGTGGGATTGGTCGTCGCCCTTGGCGTCGCCATGGTGCAGTTCTGGCCGGAATGGGGACACATTCTCGGCGTTGCCATCGCCTTCGGCGTCGGCCAGTTCATCGAGGGCAATATCCTCCAGCCAAAACTCGTCGGATCATCGGTGGGCCTGCATCCCGTCTGGTTGATGTTTGCCCTGTTCGCCTTCGGCACGCTCATGGGCTTCACCGGCATGCTGATAGCCGTGCCGACGGCCGCGGCCATCGGGGTTCTCGTGCGATTCATGATCCAACGCTATCAACAATCCCCGCTCTACACAGGCGACTACCACAAATCCGAGAAGACCAAACAATTGAGGTGACAGGGCAGGAGAGCTGGCTGTATTTCATCGCCATGACCAGCACGACCTCGCCTCGCCAACTCCCGCTCGATCTCGGCCATGAGCCGGGATATTCCCGCGACGATCTGATCGTGTCGGCGTCAAACATGGCGGCGGTGGATATCGTCGATCGCTGGCCTGAATGGATCGCGCCGATCGTCGTGCTCGCAGGGCCGACAGGCTCCGGCAAAACCCACCTTGCAGCAATCTGGAAAGCCGAGGCCAGTGCTGTCGTGGTCGATCCGCGCAGGATCGCCGCCGCTGCAGGCGAGGGGGGCCCGTTCCTCATTGATGATATCGGCGAGGGCCCGGTCGACGAGGCTGGTCTGTTCCATCTGATCAACAATGTCCGTCAGAGCGGTTCGAGCCTGCTGATGACCTCGCGCAAATGGCCGGCCAATTGGCCGGTGGCGTTGCCGGACCTCGCTTCGCGCCTGAAGGCAGCAACGACGGTGGAGATCGGCGAACCGGATGACGTGTTGTTGTCGGGCGTCCTCTACAAGCTTTTTGCCGACCGGCAGATTGCTGTCGACCCCAATGTCATCGGCTTCCTCGTGAGCCATATCGAGCGATCGCTTTCCACGGCCAACCGTATCGTCGAGCGGCTGGACAGCGTGGCGCTTGAGCGAAAATCACGAATAACGCGCGCGCTGGCCGCGAGCGTGGTGACAGCTATCGATGAAGGGCAGGCGGCCTTCGATCTCTAGTTTACGGCCCTATCCAATCCGGGGTGAGAATGACGTCGCTCAACGAAAGTTGCAAAAACTGCTGCCAAGAGCGCAAGCAGTGCCGATGCGAGCATCATACCCAATACCGATTGGACCGAACCTGCCTCCACTAGAAACAGGCTGGCGATAGAGGCAATGAGCGCTCCGCCCGCGATGGTTATTGCGGCCGCCAGCCCCGCTGCTGTGCCAACAAGTTCGGCACGTAGAGATAGCGCCCCCGTATTGGCCGCCGGCATGGTCAATCCATTGCCAATGCCGATGAACATGCAAGGCCCAAAGAATGCAAGAACGTGGGTGGCGCCCGACATCGACAGAACGAGGCCAATCAGTAGCCCTGCGCAGGTCAACATACGCCCGAATATAAGGATGGTACTCAATGCGTTCCGTGAAGCGTGGCGGCCAGCCAGATAGCTGCCCATGATAAAGCCCAGAGGAACGATTCCCATGTAGAGTCCGAGCTTGGCACTCGATCCCCCGAGCGATTGAGCAACGGCCCACGGAGCCGCTCCAAGGAAAATGTAAAGCGTTCCCATCGAAGAAGCCATGCAGAGGGTGTAAGCCCAGAACCGGGCCGAGCTCATCAGTTGCGCGTAGGAGGCAAGGTAGCCGATCGATCTGGTAGAGGGCCGGGCAGTCTCTTTCAAAGCCCGACTGGACAAGGCGAGAGCGGCCGCGCCAAGGATTGCAAGGACAATGAAGGTCGCTCGCCATCCGAACGCCTCGTCCAAAAGCCCGCCAAACAGCGGACCGAGCATTGGTGCAATTGCCCATCCCATGGCTAGGTAACCAAATTTGCTTGCTGCTTTGCCTTCGCCCGACGTTTCCTTGATCATGACGAGAGAGACCGAGAAGCAGGCGCCAATCGAAGCCTGCATTGCTCGAAAGATAAGGAAATCCCCGATATCGGTGGCAAGTGCGCAGCCAATTGAAGCGACCATGAAGATGGAAAGGGCGATCAATACAACCGGTTTGCGCCCGAACCGATCCGACATCGCACCTGCGACGATCTCAGTGAGCGCTGTGGCGATGGCATAGCCGGCGACCGAGATGCTAACGAGGGCGAAATCAGCCATGAACGCAGTGGCGACGTTCGGCAGCGACGGCAGGATCATGTTGACTGGCAGCACCGCAAGAGCGGTCAGGTAGATGAGGACGGCGAGGCTGGGTGCTCGATCTGCGGGAGTTGTCGCTTCCCGCCAAATTCTGTGCGCGCAATGTCAGCAGGATTATCGCTGGTCATGGGTTGATCCGTCGAGTGGGTGAAGATGGAAGTTGATGAAACGCGGCCCGGACTCAGGCATAAAAAAGGCCCCGCCAGGAGCCTGATCAATGCGCATGGGATGCTCTCGCCAGGTGATTATACCACCCTGCCCATGCGCTCCATCACCACTACGGTAAACCTTATATTACTCATGGGTTTACCGATAAGGGGAAATTACTGTGCCGTCAATTCAACTAAGGTCCCATCCCTCGCACCGAATTTCCAATGAAACGTGAGCGAATGGAGCCCGTGCGGTCACCAAAACTGGATTGTTCCGCCTTCGTGGAAAGCCCTTGGCCCGATAGTACGATAGAAAGTTGTTTTCACAGATGTAAACGTCATGTATACATGTTGCTTATGACGATATTGCAATCAGCTGGAAGTCTCTCCTCATTTGAACCACCTGCCGAGGCGGCTCAGGATGTTGTTTACAGATGGTTGAAGCAGCATGTTCTGACGTTGCCGCGCCACGAAGCAACATTTGTCACGGAGGCGGAGGTTTGCCGCGCTACCGGATCATCACGGACGCCTGTGCGAGAGGCCCTGTTGAGGCTGGAAACGGACGGATTTCTGCGAATTGTGCCCAAGAAGGGCGCATATGTAGCAGCGATAACGGAAGCCGATGTCGAGTCCGTCATGCAGGCCAGAGGATTGGTGGAAGACTGGTGCGTGCGACGTGCTGTCCTTCTTGGCGAGCCGCTGGCAGCAGCGTTGGAGCAGCTGTTGGTCCGGCAGGCGGAGTTGCAGCAAGACCCGGTAGCGTTCATTGAGTGCGATCGAGAGTTTCACCGCACGATTGTCCGCTCTGCCGGAAATCCCATACTCGCGGATTTTTATGAAACTCTGCGGGATCGGCAATTGCGAATGGGGTTGCACGCAATCGCGGCCTCTGAGGAGCGCACCAGAGTGGTATTGGCCGAACATGCAGCCATCGTCGAAGCGATACGCTCGGGCGATCCCGAACGCGCCGCTGGTTCAACAACCGTGCACCTGTCCAATACCTTGCTCGCCATGCGATTGCCGACAACGCCAGGCTGGGTGCGCAGCACAGCAGATACCCGTAGAAGTCGGTTTTGATGACAATGCAGGTGCTAGTGTTTGAGTTGTGGCCTGAAGTCTGGAAGTAGAGGCAGCCAAAACGGCTCTCCTTCCTGAGCTTCGAACAAGTAGGAGGGGGAAATGGGCCTCGAGTCGGAAATTTCTTTCGATCGACAGGCGTTTCGGCAGGCTTTGGGCCAGTTTCCTACGGGCGTCTGCGTTGTGACCTGCTCGGCCGAGTTTGGACAGCTTGGCATGACCATAAGTTCGTTCAACTGTTTGTCTCTCGAACCACCCCTCATTCTCTTCAGCATCGATCGCAAGGCAGTGAGCCTCCCCTTATGGGACAAGGCCGCAGGTTACGCTGTCAATGTGTTGGCTGAGAACCAGAAGGATATTTCCAATCGGTTTGCTCTGTCTCGTTCGAACAAGTGGGAAGGAATGAGATTTTCGCATGGGTATTGCGGGGCACCCTTGTTGCCCGGCGTTGCTGCGGTTTTCGAGTGCGTTCCCTGGGCGAAACATGATGCCGGTGACCACATCCTTTTCATAGCGGAGGTGCGGAGTTTCACGTCATCCATTGACCGGATGCCGCTTGTGTTCAGCAAGGGGCGTTACGCAGCGCTCCAGTCAACCGAATTCGTTGCGCCGCTTTGGCCGCTCGACATTCATTACTGACGAGGGAGAGGGAAATGATCAAGACCGGGGCAACGCACATCGAAATGCTGAAGGACGGCAGGCAGGTCTACATCAACGGTCAACTGGCCGGAGATATCACCGCCCATCCCGCTTTTCGGCAGACGATTCGCTCAATTGGAATGCTTTACGATTTTCAGGCCAGGGCCGACAATCTTGAACTGATGACATTCGAAGTGCCTGAAGCGCGGGGAGAACGCGCCAACCGGATCTGGCAGCTGCCGCATAGCTATCAGGAGCTTTTGGAACGCCGTAAAGCACTCGAAGCTTGGGCCGAACTTCATGGCGGCTTTCTTGGTCGTGCGCCGGATCACGTAGCCTCATGTATCTCAGGGATGTTTATGGGGATCGATTTATTCAGAGAGTATGACGCCGTTCGCGCCGCTGCCCTTGCCGAGTATTATCGCTATGCACGCGACAATGAGCTTTATCTCACTTATGTCATCATCAATCCTCAAGCCGATCGATCAAAAGCCGCGAACGAACAGCAGGATCCGTTCCTTACCGCGGGCGTAGTCGATGAAGACAGCGAGGGCCTGACTATTCGTGGTGCCAAGATGCTGGCAACTGGCGGCGTGATGGCAAATGAAGTGCTTGTGACTTGTATTCAGCCTCTTCGCGAGGGAGACGAGCGCTATGCAGTGTCCTTTGCCGTACCGATGAATAGCAGAGGGCTGAAGATACTCTCGCGTAAGTCGTATGAGGAAAACGCTACCAGCGTTTTTGATAATCCGCTCGCCAGTCGCTTCGATGAAAACGATGCGGTCCTTTACTTTGACGACGTCAAAGTGCCGTGGGATCGCGTCTTCGTCAATCAGGATATCGGAATGACGCTGAAGCAGTTTCACGCCACGCCGGCCCACGTCTATCAGAACTATCAGGCCCAGATACGCCTGATGGTGAAGATGCGGTTCCTTGTCGGCGTTGCCAAGCGTATCGCGGAAACGAACGGCGTCATCAACTTTCCGCAAGTGAAGGAAACACTCGGTACCCTCGCTGCTCATAACACAATGGTGGACGCGCTCGTTCATTCGATGGAAGTGAAGGGCCGAATGCACGGTGCACACTTCATTCCAGATGCACACACCTTGTACTCCGCCCAGGTCTTGACCCAGCAACTTTATGCGCAGGTCATGGTGACCATCCGCGAGCTTGCCGGGGGCGGATTGATCATGCTGCCATCGTCGGTCTCGGACTTCGCGAATGGTGAACTGCGCGATCTGATTGGGAAAACGCAGCAATCTCCCGTTGTTTCCGCCGAGGGTCGTGTGAAGTTTTTCAAGCTTGCCTGGGATGCAGTTGGATCGGAATTTGCGTCGCGCCACACGCAATACGAAATGTTTTACGGGGGAGCTGCTTTTGTGACCAAGGGCCACAGCTTCCGAACGTTTGATTGGGATCGCTGCACGCAGCTTGTCGATCAAATGCTTGACAGCTATGCGCTCGGGGACGAAATCAAAGAAAACCCGGTTGCCGCCTGAGGTGCTCTATGCCAAGCGAGAAAGAGCATAAGGAATTTCATTCCGTGGCGATGGATGGCGAAGGCTGGCATTCGCCCCCCGGCTATCCACTAGAGATCGAGCAAAAGATACTTTCAGGCAGTCTCGATGAAGAACACATGACGGGAAGTCGAACGCGACTGCTTCGCTTCAAGCCGGGCGCGTATACGACAATCGCGTTTGTGCACAGTTATTGGGAGGAAGTTTACCTGATATCAGGCGATCTTATCGTCGGCGGACCTGATGCTCAGCATCAGACGACCTTCCTTTCTCACACCTATGCCTGCCGGCCGCCGGGCGTCTATCACGGTCCCTTCAAGTCAGAGACAGGATGCCTCTTGCTTGAGTTTCACTACTACGCAGCCAACCCTGCTGCACCGTGACAAGTCTTAAATGCGGTCGGAGCCCCGTCCACCATCCGCAAATCTGGACACGCAGATATCCGAACAAGTTGCCCTATGCCAGGTCCACATCGACCGGATAGACGTCCTTGCTGTCACTTTCGTTGTGATGCGTAAGCTTCCAGCATACGATCGACGTCAGATAGCTGCCGATAGAGTTCGTCGAGCATATCATCAACGACATTCATCTTTTCACCGGCAACGGCAAAAATCTCCTGTGATGCACCGCGGACCTTGGAGTCCGAGACTTGCTCTAGTATCAAATCGAGCCCGTCGTAGCGATAACGGGCGTGCGCAAGCGCATCTTTGATGTCGATGACGTGTTTGCGAAATGGATCAAGCACTTCGCCTAAATCAATCTCCATGCGGGTTCTCCACTCTTCGAACGACGATTTCAGTTTTTGGCTTGCCTGCACATAAGTGGAAGCTAAACCCTATACCTGTCCATGCAAAGATTTTCGCATCGTAACCGCACGACTTCGTATCTGCGGACTTCGTGTTAACTGTATGCCTTCGCCGAATGAACGCGTCACTCCGCCATCACTCAGCCGCGTGTATTCCATTGCCCGACCGTTTGGCGCGCTCCAGCACCAGCGGTTCCTGGAGGAGAACGAGATGGCGAGGGTCCCCCCTGTCAGCGTCTCTCTCCTCCCTTTTCTCCCATGTCCAACCCGCTTCCGCAAGACTGCGAACATCAACAATCGCGGACGAGGACCGGGAGTAGTCGGTCAAACGCTGTCGGGAGGTGCAAAAAAATGCGGCGAACCACAAAAATGACATTCATTGGAACCGCGATTGTATCTCTTAAAGCCAGATCCAGGTCCTCTTGATCCTGCACACCCCGACCACGTTCAGTCGGCCGACGGACGTGTTTTACTCCACGATCATTGAGTACGAGCCGTTGCGAATTGCCTCGCCATCGCGAAACGTGTGGAAGGCACACCTTGGACCTTCTTTTTCGCCCGTCGAGGGTGGTGCCGTCAGCGTCCCCTTTGAAGTGCCAGTATCGGCGATCGAATCCACGAAATCCTGCTCGTTGCCATTGTGAACTTCGGGGGGATGCCCCAAAGCGTGTCGCCATCTGGTTGAAAGCTCGGTGGGAATTTCCGCGGGACTTTTGGTGCCGCACGTTACCTTGACAGGCCATTAGATACGTTTTGTGCATTTTTCCGGCTTCGGGCTATTGTGTTCTTGAATCGGAATCTCTAGGGAGAACCGCGTCCAAGAACGGACGGAGCGTAGCGCAGTCTGGTAGCGCATCTGGTTTGGGACCAGAGGGTCGCAGGTTCGAATCCTGCCGCTCCGACCATTTTCAAGCAAGATGCTGCTGGAGTTCGGCAAAAGCCTGTAATATATCGGCATTGCAGACAAAGGGATTCTTCGATGGCAGCACGTATCTACCGCCCAGCAAAAACCGCTATGCAGTCCGGCAAGGCCAAGGCCGATACCTGGACGCTCGAATACGAGCCGGAACAGCCGCGCAAGGTTGAACCGTTGATGGGTTATACGTCGTCGCGTGATATGAAGAGCCAGATACGCCTGACCTTCGAGACCAAGGAAGAGGCGATCGCCTACGCCCAGAAAAATGGCATCGCCTTTACGGTGCAGGAACCCAAGGAAACGCGCCGTCGGGTCGTTTCCTACTCGGAGAACTTCCGTTTCGACCGCAAGCAGCCCTGGACGCACTGAATTTACTGAGTTTCGCGACTACCCTGCCAGGATGGGCGCAAACAACAAACGGTCCCGTAGCTCAGCTGGATAGAGCACCGGCCTTCTAAGCCGACGGTCACTGGTTCGAATCCAGTCGGGATCGCCACCTTTTCTTCCTTGCCAGAGTAGCCTGACACTTTGGCATTTCAGTTGAAACAAACTCAATACCCAACGGTTTTGACTAATCTGGCTGATAAGGGGCAGTTTCAACCGTGAATAGTTGATCGACCGACACCAGCTCCTGCACGGGCGGCCCTCGAACAGAAGTCTGCGAAATGCGATCCGTGCGCGTTAGAGCATCAGCTAAGAAGGGCAAGACTGGTTTCCCGCTAAGGTTGCAACATCCCGCGATTTTCGCTAATTTTAGATCTTGCTGTAGTTCGTTGGGGACGGCTTTCAGCCGGGGATCACATGTCTCATAGTCTTTTGGTCAACGGCAGTGAATATGCCGTCGATGTTGATGATGACATTCCGCTACTTTGGGTCCTTCGCGACACCATAGGCCTTACTGGCACGAAATTCGGTTGTGGCATCGCCTTGTGCGGAGCATGTACGGTCCATGTCGACGGGCTGCCGATGCGGTCGTGCGTGTTGCCGGTTGGTGACGCGGTCGGCAAGCGTGTCACCACAATCGAGGCAGTTGGCGATACTGCCGAAGGTGCACGGATACAGAAGGCCTGGCTGGACATCGATGTGATCCAGTGCGGGTACTGTCAGTCTGGACAGATCATGTCCGCAACTGCGCTCCTTGCGGCCAATCCGTCGCCGACCGACGACGATATCGACGCTGTCATGGCTGGAAATATCTGTCGATGCGGCACGTATCCGCGCATTCGAGCCGCCATCAAGTTGGCGGCAAAGGCGGGGTGATGCAATGTCGATACATGACAAAGTCAACGCCTCCGTCTCGCGCCGCCACTTTCTGATCGGCGCATCGCTCACAGGAGCAGGCCTGGTCATTGGGTTGCAGCCATCGCTTTCATCGGCTGCCGCGGGCGACCTCGAACCAAACCCCTTCATTCGCATTCCCGCCGATGGCAAAATTGCGCTCATCATGCCTTCCGTGGAGATGGGGCAGGGCATCTACACTTCAGTGGCGATGTTGCTCGCCGAAGAACTGGAAGTTACCCTCGATCAGGTGGTGCTGGAGCATGCGCCTGCTGATCCTACACGTTATGCAAACCCGTTGCTCGGCGACCAGATTACTGGCGGCTCCCTTGCCATCCGCGCTGTTTACGAGCAGATGCGCAAGGCGGGTGCCAGCGCCCGCATGGTACTGGTGAACGCCGCAGCGCGTGGCTGGGGCGTAGCCCCGGATACCTGCACGGCCGAGGCCGGCCAGGTCGTTCATGCCGCGAGCGGACGCCGCGCTGCCTATGGTAGTCTGATACAAGCTGCGCCATCCGAGACTGTGCCACAGGACGTGCCGCTGAAGCCCGCATCGAGCTTCAAGGTTATCGGCCAGTCCGTCCGGCGGCTTGACAGCCCCGAGAAGGTCAACGGTACGGCGAAATTCGGTATCGACGCCCGCCCTGAGGGCGTGTCCTACGCGGCGATCGCTATCTGCCCGCACTTCGACGGCAAGTTGCGCTCGGTCGATGACAAGCCGGCAATGGCGGTCAAGGGTGTCAAACAGATCGTCCGCGTCGAGGACGCTGTTGCGGTAGTGGCTGACAATACCGGCGCTGCGCGCAAGGGGCTTGCAGCGCTCGCCATCGAGTGGGACCCGGGTCCCAGCGGCGATCTTTCATTGACCGATCTCGAGAAGCGCGCGGAAGATGCGATCGGTGGCAAGGCCTTGCCTCACATAAAAGAAGGCGATGTTACCAAGGCCGAAGCCGAAAACGGGCCCGTTCATGAGTTCGTCTATCGAATGCCGATCCTTACGCATTCGGCAATGGAGCCGATGAACTGCACACTTCATGTTCGCAAAGACAGCTGCGACGTGTGGGTCGGGACCCAAGTGGCGGGCCGGGCGAGGCAGGCCGTGGCGGACGTTACGGGCCTGCCTTTGGACAAGGTTGTTGTTCACAACCACCTTCTCGGTGGCGGTTTCGGCCGCAGACTCGACGTCGACGGCGTTATTCTGGCGGCGAAGATCGCAAAGCAGGTGGATGGCCCGGTGAAGGTCACCTGGAGTCGCGAGGAAGACATCCGCCACGACTGCTATCGATATCTCAATTACAGCAAGATCACCGCGACGCTCGGTTCAGACGGTATGCCCGTGTCGTGGCGACATCGCGTGATCGGTCCCGCCGTCATGGCGCGGTGGCTCCCGGCCTTTACCCGCGATGGTATCGACCTCGACATCATGGGCGGTGCAGAGTCGTCGTACGCTATTCCGAACAAATATACCGAGTTTGTGCGGCATGAGGCGCCGGACGGAATGTTGACGGGTAACTGGCGCGGTGTCGGTGCCACGCGCAACATCTTCCCAATCGAAGGCGGCATGGACGAACTTGCCCACACTGCGAAGATCGATCCGATCGAGTATCGCAGGCGTCTGCTTCAGCATAAGCCGCGTCTTCTCGGTGCACTCGATCTGGCCGCAGAGAAGGCTGGCTGGTCGAATGCCCTGCCTCAGGGCAAGGGAAGGGGCATTGCGCTTTCAGAGGATTTCGGCAGCTTTGCTGCAATGATCTCTGAGGTTGGCGTGGGCGAGGATGGAAAACTCAAGATCGACCGCATCGTCTGTACAGTCGACTGCGGCCAGGTCGTCAATCCGGACACCGTGGAAGCCCAGATACAGAGCGGCATCGTTTACGGCCTCAGCGCTGCACTCTACGGACGCATAACCGTGCAGAACGGTGCCGTCGTCGAGAGCAACTTCGACGACTCTCCCGTTTTGCGAATACATGAGACCCCGAAGATCGAGGTATACATTGTGCCGAGTTCGGAAGCGCCAGGCGGCATAGGCGAGGTCGGCACACCGGGCGTCGCCCCATCGCTGTTCAATGCGATTTTTGTAGCGACGGGCAAGCGGCTGCGGTCGCTGCCGATCGACCAGAACGATTTCCGGAGGGTGTAATCATGGCTACGCATTTTGTCGCCGTTGCGATCGCATCCGTTCTCGCTACGGTGGGTACCCTAGCTATCATCGGACCCTTGCAAGGCTATGCGGAGACATCGGGTAGCGGAGCGCTCAAGGCCGTCTCCGATTTCGATACGATTACTGATACCAGCGCACGCTCGAAGGCCATCTTCGAAGAGGCAAGCCGCGTCATGACGCATCCGCGCTGCATCAATTGCCATCCGGCAACGCGCAGTCCGACCCAGGGTGAAGACAAGCATCCGCATGTACCGTTGATGATCGCCAGCAAAAGCTCATTGGGTCCATCGGGCCTTGTATGCAGCACCTGCCATGGGGCCGAAAATCGTCCGATCGTCGGAAGCCGCATGAAATCGATCCCCGGTAACGCACACTGGTCATTGGCCCCGGCCAGTATGGCCTGGCAAGGGCTGACGATTGGCGAAATGTGCCAGCAGGTCAAGGACACGAGCCGCAACGGCAACCGTTCGCACGCCGATCTCGTAACTCACATGGGCGAGGATCACCTGGTCGGATGGGCTTGGCACCCAGGTGAAGGTCGGACCGCCCCTCCCGGCTCGCAGGAGACTTTCGCCGCGCTTGTCGCCGCTTGGGTGAAGACCGGGGCCGAATGTCCGGACTGACGCAAAAATGACCATGGTGACCAACCACCAAATTGGCTTGCCGCTGCCTTAAACATCGACTGCCTCGTCGGCCCACACCTTGAAGTGCGTCAGAACATTGGGACCGAATATGTTCGTTAGCGGCACATCTGCTGCGTCCCGCCCGTGCGCCACCTTGATGCGCCCGATGCGCGGGGCATTGTTGCGCGGGTCGAAGGCGTGCCACGCGCCACCCAGAAATACCTCCATCCACGCACAGAAATCCATTTCTGAGTGCGGAAGTGGCACTCCGATGTCGGTTATGTATCCGGTGCAATAACGTGTCGGTATGTTGAGGCAGCGGCAAAATGCAACTGCAAGATGCGTGAAGTCCCGGCAGACACCGTGGCCCCCACCAAAAGCACCGCTCGCCGTTCGCGTCGGATTGGAATACTCATAGCCAAACTGGATATGGCGGTGCACGTAATCGCAGACGGCTTGGACGCGCCGCCAGCCGAGGGGAAATTGTTCGAATAGCCGCCAGGCATCGTCACTCAGCAAATCGGTTTCGCAGTAGCGACTGCCCATCAAATAAACGAGCACATCATCGGGGAGGTCCTGAACCAGATGTTGCACGGCATCGAAGTGGACCGGATCGGGATAACCACTGTCGTTAACAATTGCGTTCGTGCTCATACTGAATTGACCGGCAGGCGCAAGAATTCGATTGCACCAATTCCCAAACTGGTCGTGATAGCCATGAACGCTGATGGACGGTGAGGTGTTGAATGTCTCGATCCCAATCAAATCGTCAACGCGCGAATGATGGACATTCAAAATGGCGATCAGCGGCGTCTCTTGCGGAAACTCGAAACTCAATTTGCATCCGACTTGGATTTTCATTTGCGGGGCTCCGGGATGCAGCAAAAAAGAATAAGCGGACGATCGAATCGTAATTGCCCACGCCTGATCACTGGTCACTTTGAAAGAACGCCCACTCCGACGGATGGTGACGATGGAGGCGCTCACTACATCGTACATGTTTCTCGCCACCAAGCTCGAAATAATTTCGCCGACTGCGTTGCGAGGTGCGGCCGAAGGGGAACTCTGTTGCAGCGTTGTTGGCTCACTCGGCATACGCGGCGTTGCGCACTATCAGACGAGCTTAGTGACTGATTGGACTTTCGCGGCCGACCCGCATCTTGAAGTACCTGCCTTCGTAAGCAGAAGGAATGCCCGCACGTTGGTGCGCTTTGGCAAGTGTATTCAGCCAGGTCGAAATATCATCCGGCACCGAGTCTATACCATTTGCCCAAGCATGCACGAGGAAAACGTCACACTTTAGGATGGCCGCAAGTTCAAGCTGGGACCATCGCAGGAAGACCAGGCAGTTTCGAAATCGATCAGGCGTCACATCATACCCTCGCGTTGAGCCGTGTGCTAAGCAAACGACGGATCGGTCCAAGGCGCAATCCGACTGAAGTGATTAGTACCGGCGTGATAGGGAGGCAGGCTGAGCATTACTGGAAGTTAATTTGACAATTGAAGCCCGATTTGGCCAAAACCCCGCTTCGGGAACTCCCCAGTTTCCCACTTGGGCCCGGAGTTTAGCAGTAGATTTCGGGCCCCCTTTAATCAGCCCTAGGTTCGAAGCGCTCAACGCATCCGCTGTCGCAATAAAAAAAAATTACGAGACGATGACGATCAATGCCGCGGTCAAGGATACATAATCCAGTTGGCGGACAACGTGTCGGCCAAGGTTTATAGGTCTCGCAATCTGGCGCGGTGAAGATTGCCACTGCTGGGGACCACCTGACTAACCTTGCGCCACTAGGCTGATCCATTATCCTGCGAAATTGACGAACATCTTAAGGGAGTTCCCTTCGAGTGAGATTGCCTGTTGGACTACGACATGCTGGTGTTCCGGCTGCCCTTGGGGCCGCTGTGTTATTCGGTGCTGGCACCCCCTTGGCGAAGATTTTACTGGAAGCGGTCAGCCCCTGGATGTTGGCGGGTCTGCTCTATCTAGGCTCTGGAATTGGCCTGTTCGCATATCGCGGTCTCACAAATGCTCAAGCCGTATCCATTCCACGAAAAGAATTGCCTTGGTTCGTAAGCGCAGTTATTGCCGGCGGAGTCGTCGGGCCTGTGCTCCTGATGGTGGGATTATCTGGAATGCCCGCATCAGGCGCTTCCCTGCTACTCAATGCCGAAGGTGTCTTTACGGTTCTGTTGGCATGGTTTGCCTTCAAAGAGAATTTTGACCGACGGATAGCGCTTGGCATGACCGCGATCCTAGCCGGCGCCGTGGTGCTGTGTTGGCCGGTGAAGCCCGATTTTGCCGGGTTTGTCCCAGCCCTGGCAATTCTGGGTGCCTGTCTGGCATGGGGCATTGACAATAATCTTACTCGAAAGGTCTCATTGACGGATGCTACGTGGATCGCTGCTACAAAGGGCCTGGTGGCTGGCACTGTTAACCTCATTCTCGCGCTGGTAGCCGGATCGGCGCTTCCACTCCTCCCAAAATTGGCTGGGGCGCTCGTTGTCGGATTTCTGGCCTATGGCGTTAGTCTCGCGCTGTTTGTAGTCGGTCTACGGCACTTGGGCACTGCACGAACCGGGGCCTATTTCTCCATTGCTCCATTCGTGGGAGCGCTGATCGCCGTTGCAATGGGCGAGCCCATCACGATGCCGCTTATTGTTTCTGGGCTTCTCATGGGGGCTGGAATATTGCTTCATCTCACCGAGCACCACGAGCATACGCACAATCATGAGGCGATCGAACACGATCACGAGCACGTTCATGACGCACACCACCAACACGAACACACATTTCCTGTAGCACCGGGAACCAAACATCGGCATCCACACGAGCATATGTCGATAACCCATAGCCACGCGCACTATCCGGATAGCCATCATCAACATAGTCATTGAAGCGCCAGGCTATGTGCACCTGTACAACGCCACCACTACGTTCGAAGCCACGCGGCTGATCTTTTTGCCGCTCCACGATTTGAACAATCGTTTGACGCCGCAGATGGAATCTATCCCGACTACGATTCCCGATCGGGCGGAAGAACGCCGAGGGCAAGCGCGAGTTAGCCTAGCCGGATTGCCTTTAGCACCATAACAAAGCCTCGATACGCCCCTTGACCACAGGCATAACTGAAGCAGCGATGTCCTACTCGGTCTTGGGTCTTAATAAGTCCGCAACAAATACAGTTTTGAGAAGGTCGCCGGGTTCGTTGTAGATGCGAACAAGCCACGCCGTGGGGTCATGTCCCTCTAATACGGCATCTATCATCGTTTCCCGCGCGGCCTTTTTGGCGGCGTCGATAGCTGCGTCGTAATCCGGGAATTCGATCGACGGCATGTCCTCAATTACCGCGCCCTCTTCAAAAACAAATCGAAACAACGGCATGACATACCTCGCAGCATTGTGATCTGGAATGAACTCGCCCCGGTACAATTCGTTCCGCGGCGTATCGATCTAAGCGGTTGATGAGATTTGCCTTCACGCAGAGATACAGCCACGGAATCGCAAGGCCTATCGGCAGCTGATCGATGATTTGCGCCCGGGCAGCGTGGAGGGCATTCAATGGAAGGCATAAGCGCGGGTGTAAAATCGACACCTAACTCAGAGTCGCCTTTAGGAACTCTATCGTGCGCGACCAGGCCAGCTTGGCCGCTTCAGCAGAATAGTGGGCGCTGTCGCTGTCATCATCAAAGCCCCGCTCGGTATTTTCATAGGTGAAAATTTCGGCCTTCACGTTGGCTTTTTTGACCGCGTCGACAAACGCCGGAACCTCGGGACCTACAAATTGGTCTTTGCCTGCCAAGTTGAGCATGAGGGGTGCCTTGATATTGCCGACGTCAGCGAGTGGCGGAGGATGCCCATAGAAGATGACTGCCCCATTGAGAGCGGGCTCTTTGGTGACTGCGGCGTCTATTGCAGTGGCGCCTAACCCAAAGCCGACGGCACCGACCTTTTCGCTGCTTTTGCCATTCGATTTCAGCCAAAGTAACGCCGCCTGAGTATCGGCATCCATATCTGCCTTAGTCACCATACCCACGACTTCTAGAGCTGGTCCGGATTCGGTAGGTGTCCCACCGAAGCGCGACGCATAGTCCGGTGCCAGGGCAACGAAGCCCTCAAGCGCCAAACGTCTCGCGACATCTTCAAAGTGCGGCGTGAGACCCCACTTGTCGTGAGAAATAATCACACCGGGGAGGCGTCCGGTATCTGCGTTGGGGCGAGTGAAATAGCAGGCGAGTTTACCCCAATCAGCATCAAGTGCCACTCTTTCGGAACGAATTCGGAGGTCATCGGCGGCGATCTGAGCTGCGCTCGTATGTTCCATTATATATAATGGCAATGCTGCTATCGTCGTTATTCCGACCGCGTATCTTACGGCGCGAGCAAGGAACATCCGGCGCTGCAAGTTTGCAAGAGACTCTAAATCCGGCTGGAAACTGGACGATTTCCAATGTTTCCCGATCACCGAAATATCCATGACTACCGCCATAATAGCATAGGTGCAGGGAGGAAAGCCTAGATAAGTACGTTTGGTTGAGGATCTACGCAGGGCCGCTTCGAGTCCATCCCGCGAAAGAGTCCTATATTTCTGGCCATATCACAGAACATTCGAAGTTATCTGATGGAGCCTTCGGGACCCGCCGGTGGGATCTCCATCACCATCGGACCGACATCCTTGGTGTCGAAGAAGGGCATCAGGTAAATGACATCGGGGTTGGGCGTAAGCGTCTGGTTCTTCCAGTCCGGCAGGCGCGACCAGTACACGATCTCGTTCCACGAGCCTTTGGCACGGGCCATCTCCTGATAGAGCCGGTCGAAATTGACGGCCGGCATGCCCCAGATGACTGCCTCGACAGCGCGGCGTTCGATCGTGCCCTGGGTGAGGTCTTTGGCGGCCGAATCTTGCGCAAACACCGATATCGGCACTGAAAGCAAGGCAAGGACCGCGAGTGCTCCTCTGATCATCGTCCATCTCCCCAGCTAGTCAGGTCAAAGACTATGGTCCGACGGCTCAATGTCTGGAAATGTGATGGGTTTCGGATACCGGCCATCCACATATTGGCCTGGCGCTGGGCCGGCGTTCCGAAAGCCTCCAGCGAAAGAACCCGCGGGATGGCGAGCGCGCGGTTCCCGGTCTATGGGGATTTGTGGT
>NZ_JBBNAM010000124.1:0-4210 GCF_037994425.1 Phyllobacterium sp. | reverse complement strand
CCGGAATCAGGTTGACATAGAAGATGTACTCCCAGCCCCAGTTCTCCGTGAGGTAGCCACCTATCGTCGGACCGATGGCCGGTGCGAACGTCGCCGACAAGGCAAAGAGCGCCAGCCCGATGGGCTGTTTTGCCTTGGGCAGCATGGTGATGATGATGGTAAAAGCCATCGGGATGAGTACGCCGCCGCTGAAGCCCTGGATGGCGCGTAGCACGATCATTTGTTGCAAATTTGCAGCGAACGCACAGGCAACGGAGAAGATCAGGAACAGGATGGCATTTACCAATAGGTAGTTGCGAACAGAGAATACGCGAGCGAGCCAGCCGCTCAAAGGAATAACAACGATCTCGGCGATCAGATAGGCGGTGGAGATCCAGCCGCCATCGTCGATACCGGCGCCGATAGCACCTTGTATGTCGGCCAGCGAGGCGTTTACGATCTGGATATTCAGCACTGCCATGAAAGCGCCGAGCGTCGAACCGACGACCGCAGTCCACATTTTTGCGGGGCTGATGGCCTCTGACTTTGCAGCGACTGCGGCAATGCGCTGTGGAGCGATATTTGCGGAAGATGTGATGTCGATGGTGGCCATGACGCTTCTCCCTTTGGCTTTTAAGAAAATAGTCTCATGACAAGTGACGAACGATAATCGAAGAAAAGCGGGAAGGATCATCCAGCCACGCTGGATAATCCTTCGTCCCTTGCTTCGGCCTGGGTGAAGTTTTTGGTATTGACCTCTGGTTCCACCGACATGCCAGACCGAAGCCGGCCAGCCAATGCCTCGTCATCAATGACGATCTTCACAGGAATGCGCTGGACGATCTTGGTGAAGTTGCCGGTCGCGTTGTCGGGGGGCAGCAGCGCGAATTCGAGGCCGCTTGCCGGTGACAGGCTGTCGACGTGACCCTTGATCGCCACGTCCGGGAAGCTGTCGACCTTGACCTCGACCGGTTGGCCGGCGCGAATATTGGTCAATTGCGTTTCCTTGAAGTTGGCGACGACATAGACGGAATGCAGTGGCACAACGGCCATCAGCTGTGTTCCTGACGTGACGAGCTGGCCGACACGCAAAGTGCGCGCGCCGACTGTACCGTCGACCGGCGCGATGATCTGGGTGTAGGAAAGATTCAGCTCTGCCTGCTCGGCGGCCGCAACACTGCGATCGCGTTGAGCGAGCGCCTGGTCACGCTGCGTTTCCAGCACGGGTATCTTGTTCTGCGCAGCGATGAGTGCGGACCGGTCCCGGTTGAGCGCTGCAGCGGCCTGATCGCGAAGCGATTGGGTCTGTTCTGCGCGGGATATTGAGCCAGTACCGTTTTCCATGAGTTTCTGCGACCGGCGGGCATCCGATTCAGCAAAGGTCAGGGAGGCCTGCGTGGCGGCGGTCGTGGCCCTGGCCTGATCGATGATGGATTGCTGCAGGTCGATCTGGGCACTGAGATTGCGGATAGCGGCTTCCGACGCCTTCACTTCGGCCCGAGCCTGGGCAAGCGCAGCGCGATAGTCGCGATCATCGATGCGGGCAAGCACTTGCCCGGCCTTGACCAGATCGTTGTCCTTGACCAGGACATCTAAGATATAGCCTGAAACCTTCGGTGCAATTGTGGTGTAATCAGCCTTCACATAGGCATCGTCGGTGGATTCAATAAAGCGCCCGACAGTCCAGTAGTGGTGGCCAAAGTCAGCCGCAAACGCGACGGCGGCGAGCAGCGCGGCGGCGAGTAGGCTGTGTTTGACGATCTTTTTGCCACGACCTTTCTTCGGAGTATTCGCTGGTGCAGGAACCGAAGTAACGACCTCGGGTTGGAGACCTGTTTGAAAAGCTTCCTTGCGGGGTAACTCAACCATTGTCCTTCTCCTTGATGACGAGCTCGCCTGCGAGCGCCGTGTTCGATGAGAGGAGAATGCGCCATCCCGTGATATCTGATAATGTGATTAAATCGGGAAGGATCATCAACTGAGAGCGGATAATCGGAGGCGACAATGGACCGTCTGACCAGCCTTGCAGTGTTCGGTCGTGTTGTGGAATGTGGCGGCTTTTCCGCGGCTGCGCGGCGCCTCAACATGTCCGTGACGATGGTCGGCAATCACATACAATCGCTTGAGGAGCGATTGGGCGTGCGGCTTCTGAACCGGACGACCCGCAAGGTCAGCCTGACGGAGACCGGCAAGTTCTATTACGAACGGTCCAGCCAGATTCTTGCCGATCTCGAGGAGGCAGACCGAGCCGCTGGCGCGTTGAGCTCGATGCCGAGAGGCACGCTCCGGCTTTATACGAGCACGCATATCATTCGCTTCCTCAATCCGGTCGTTGCCGAATATCTCAGCCTCTATCCGTCCGTCTCGCTGGATTTGAGCATTGGTGAGCGCATGATCGACATGATTGAGGATGGGTACGATCTGGCAATCCGAACAGTATTGCCACCAGATTCAAGTCTTGTGGCGCGGCGGCTCACACCTTGGCGGCACGTACTGTGCTGCTCGCTTGGCTATCTCGAAACACGGGCGGCACCGGATATGCCAGCGGATCTCGCCGCGCATAACTGCCTGCGCTACACCTATTATCCCTTCGGTGACGAATGGCGCTTCGCCAATTCCGCCGGCGAGGCAGTCGGCGTAAAGGTTGGCGGGAATGCCGTTTCCAACAGTGCTGAAACACTCCGCTATCTTGCGTTGAACGGTCACGGCATCTTTCTCGCGCCGAGCTTCGTTGTCTTCGATGATCTCGCCAGCGGCACGCTGATTTCGCTTCTACCGGATTTCAAGCCTGTCGAATTCAGCATCAACGCAATCTATCCCAACCGCAGCCATTTGCCCGGCAAGGTGCGCATTTTCATTGACCTCCTCGCTGAACGCTTTGTCTCGCACCGGCAATGGATGTCGCACTGACTGAAAGAACGGTGTCGCTTGCGCATCCCAACGTTGCACCATGACTGCTGTTTCGCCCCGGTATCTCCTCTGCAAGCTAGCGCTGATCTTGCAAACAGCGCGCTGTCAGGCGCGGGGCTGATGCCCACGACGTGCGCGGTGAGCCCTGAAGCGAGAGCGATGGAACCTCGGTCCCGATGCCCGCTTCCGTTAATGCCGTCACGCAAATCAACTTTTCACAACTGCTCTTCCAGCGGCGGGAAATCCGCAGGAACATAATTCGTTATGATGGGGTCGCGTGTTCGAGTTACGCAAGAGGCACCAGTTTTACTTTGAAAATCCGGTGCTTACGGCTACAGACGATGCCGGGGGTCGGCCCGCCCCTTGATGGCCGACGCCAGAACATGGCGATCATCAAGTGGCGGGTTCGCTCGAGCCGTTCTCTTGTAAGATCGTCTCTGCTTCTAAGCAAAGCGTTAATCCATTCATGATGCACAGCGTTCGACCATTTGGCGCGATATAGGTCAGATACAGCAAGCTCCAAAGCAGGTCGCGCAACGGAGTCGGATAGAGAACCGACGCGTCCAAGAAGGCCGTAAATGTCCCCAAAGCTTAGTATTCCATCCCAAGCTCTTGAGCCTCCGCTGCAAGCTCGCCCAATACCTTGCGTCGTTCCGTGTCGATCGCCTCTTTGTAGTTCAGCACATCTTCGAAACGAACACGGCGATGGGTTCCCACCATGCGGAACGGTAGCTTCTTCTCATCCAACAGGCCAATGAGAAACGGACGCGATACGTTCAGGACGTCAGCGGCTTGTTGTGTTGTCAGCTCAGCGTTCTGCGGGACGATCGTAACAGCTCTTCCCGATGCCATATCCTCAAGCACGGCCATAAGCAGCTTGACAGCTCCCGCTGGCAACTCAATCGCTTCTTCGTTCTCAGCATCACGAACGCGGAATGTCAGAGCACGTCCTTTGCGCGCATAAGGAGCCAAACGCTGGCCTGATGCGCGTGCAAGCTCCACGTCATCTTTGGATGGTGGATTTGTGGTGAATGCGGCAGTCATCGCTATTTTTCCTTTTCTGTTTCCGCCAAAATATAATCCACAATTAACTAAACGCAATAATCGAAACAATCGAATTTTTCGAAACGACACGTGTTATGGTTATTCTTGTCTATCATCATCATGTGCGTATTGCCTTTGAAGATCGATGCATATATCGCCGATCAAGTGCTACTCATCAGCCTGGCCACGCGGGCGCGCGATCCGTCCTCGCTCGAGATCGGCAATCGCTTGATTACACATGAACCCTACGCGATAGCGCTGCGCCGCGACGACGCCA